>CALBRU010000225.1 GCA_937927695.1 uncultured Thiomonas sp.
GGCACTCTGGGGCTCAACGCCAGACTGATCGACCAATGGCTGTATTTCGATGCCGACATCAACTCGCAACAAAACGCGTTGCTCACCATCCCGGCCCAATCCCCCGGCACCGCGACCTACACCACCACCCAATACAGCCTCAGCCCTTACATCGACCATCGTTTCAACGATGACCTCCGGTTGCGGGCGCGCAGCGAAAACGTCTGGACCCGCATTAGCGGGAATCAAACCGGCGCCGCTTTGAGCAACGGTCGCTACGGTCGGCAGACCATCCGCCTGGATCGACGTCCCACCCCCCTGGGCTGGGGCCTCGATGCCAAGCAAGAGGAAACGGTTTACACCGACAGCGGATCGCTTGCCGTACGTGACGAAATCGCGCGCGCCCGGGTTCTCTATGCCTTCACGCCGCATTTCGAAGGCGGACTGATTGGCGGCTATGAGCATTACTCCACGGGCTATGCCAGCTTGGGCCACAGCATCTACGGTGTGCAGCTCAACTGGCGACCCAATGTCTTCACCCGCTTCGACGGCGTGGTCGAGCGGCGGTTTTTCGGCACGGGCTGGAATATCAGCGCCTCGCAGCAGATTCAGCGCCTGAGTCTGCGCCTGAACTGGAACCGGGCGCCTTCGTCCTATCTCGCTTCGCTGCAGACCATTCCGTCGGGGGTGAGTTTGTCCACCCTGCTGGGTGGCATGCTGGCCTCGCAGTACCCCGACCCTGCCGCACGTGCGCAGGCGGTGCAAAACCTGCTGGCCGTCACCGGTCTGCCCGCCACCCTGCCCAACGCTGTCAACTATTACACCCAGTCGGCCACCCTGCAAGACACCCTGACCTTGACCGGGGTCTTGCTCGCGCAGCGCAACAGTTACACCGTCTCGGTGTTTCATACCAAGACGCAAGACCTGATTCTGCCCGGCTCGCCCCCCTTGAACAATCTGCTGCTCGCCTCGGCTGACTATATTCAAAACGGTATCGGCCTGAGCTACGGACGGCGCCTTACCCCGGTGATGAGTCTGAACGTCGGCCTGCTGCGTGCTTTGAGCACAGGGTTTGGTCCCAATGAAGGGGTCAGCACCCGCCAGACCACATTCATCGTGCAACTCAGTCGGCGCCTTTCCCCGCAGACCATCCTGGTTCTCGGCGCACGCAGGCAACTGCTCGATACCGCCAACAGCGGCATCCTCAGCGCAAACGAATCGGCGGTTTACGCCGGTGTTACCCATCAGTTCTGAATCAGGCTCATGTACGCAGCGCACTTCGGCCTGAGCGCCCCTCCCTTCCAGCTCAACCCAGACCCGAGCTTTCTCTACGAGAGCAAAGGGCACAACTACGCCCACCAATATCTGCGCTTTGGCGCCATGCAGGGCGAGGGGTTCATCATCGTCACAGGGGAGATCGGCGCGGGCAAAACCACCCTGGTGCGCGCGCTCCTCAATGAGCTCGATCCCAGCAAAGTCGCCGCGGCCCAGATCGTCAGTACGCAACTCGAAGCCGAAGATTTACTGCGCGCGGTGGCCAACGCCTTTGGCGTGCCGTCCAAAAATGCGTCCAAGGCCGAGTTGCTCGCCGCGCTCGAAGCACATTTCACCACCCTGATGCTGCAGAACCGTCGTGCCCTGCTGGTCATCGACGAAGCGCAGAACCTGAATGCGGCGGCCATTGAAGAGTTGCGCATGTTGTCCAACTTCCAATATGGCAACCGCGCGCTGCTGCAAAGCTATCTCGTCGGACAACCTGAACTGCGCGAGGTGCTGCGCGCACCTAATCTGGAACAACTGCGTCAGCGCATCATCGCCAGTTGCCATATCGGCCCGATGGACTCGGACGAAACCCGCGCCTACATCATCCACCGCCTCAAGCGAGTCGGCTGGACGGGCCGCCCGGAATTCGACGATGCCGCTTTCGCCTCGGTGCACGACTGGACGGGTGGGCTGCCGCGGCGCATCAATATGTTGTGCAACCGTCTGCTGCTCTCGGCCTTTCTCGACAACACCGACCAGATCGACGCTGCGCGCGTCGACACCGTGGCCCGCGAAATTCGCGAGGAGATCGGCGGTCTGCTGCGTCCCGCCGACCTAACCGAACCACAGGCCCCCACCATCACCGCGCCGGTTCAGCGAACCGCCCCCGTCTCACCTGTGCAGCCCATCCAGGCGGACAACGCTTCGAGCCTGCCCGTCTTGCGCGATGTCGCCGAGGCCCTCACCCGCGCACCGGCACCACCCAAACCGGGCGAGCCCGGCCCGCTGCTGTGCATCGCCCAAACTCTGGAAGATCGCATCGCCCTGCACCCGCTGATGCAAAAAATGCGAGCCTATTCCGGCTTGCCCCAACCCTTGCTGGTCGGGCTGGAACAACTGTCCTCTTCCGCCATCGCCAACGATCCGGCGCTGGCTGAAATCGACCTCGCCCTGCTGCCAGACGCGCAAGATGAGCGGCCCAGTCTTGCGGCCTGGGTGAACTGGCTCGATCAGATTTTCACCACCTACCGGCCCGCTGCGGTGCTCACGTTCGCGGACAGCGATGCCGCCCTTGCGGCTGGCCTGATGGCCCGGCGCCAAAAAATCTTGCTCGCGCATATCGAGTCCGGCCTGCGTCATGGACAGCGTGCCGATGCGCAAGAAATCGACCGCATCATCATTGATCAACTGACCGATCTGCATCTGACCCTGGGGACGGGCTGCGCCGATACGCTGACGCATGACGGCATCCCTCCCGCATCCATCCGCGTGGTGGGCAACCTGCGGATCGATGCCGTCGTGCAGGGCCTGGCCAATGCACCAGACCCCAAGCTGTTTGCCACGGAAATCGGGGTGCCCAAGACTTATCTCTCCAACCCCCAGGGCTATGCGCTGCTACTGCTCGAAGACGCAGAATGGGCTACTTCGCGCGACAAAATGATCGACATGCTGGCCAACGCCAAACGCCTGAGCCGTATCCTTCCTGTCATCTGGCCGATGCCGACCGCCCTGCACAGCCGCCTGCTGCAATACGGTTTGAGCAACTCCCTGCGAGGTTCGCGCGTGGCCTGCGTGCCCGAACAGCCTTTCGGGCAGACGCTGGCCCTACTCAGTAAGGCCACCTGCCTGTTGACGGACCGCGCCAATCTGCAGGATGCCAGCTCCTATCTCGCCATCCCCTGCCTGACCCTGCAAGACTACTGCGCCCGCACCCAAACCCTCACGCAGGGCAGCAACCAGATCGTTGGGCGAGATTTCCGTCGCATCTTCCAGGCCATGGGTGACATTCTGGAAGGCGACAAAAAAACACGTCCCAACCCGTTCGAGGGCGATGGCAAAGCCTCCGAGCGCATCGCTCAGGCGCTTGAAACCTGGCTGATGACACAGTGGGAAAACCAGGTGCTCGAAACCCTGGAGACCCAGGCATGATGCACATGAAGCCACGAGTCCACAGCCGCACTTCACTCTGAAAAGCAACATCATGAACGATTTACTGCGTCCCTTGTTCAACCTCCTGCCCGGCATGTGGGACAGGCGCTGGGTCGGGCTGCTCACCGCGTGGGTCATCATGGCGCTGGGCGGCATCGGCGTGGCCATGTTCCACGAGCGCTATATGGCGTCAGCACGCGTTTATGTGGACACGCAAACCCTGCTCAAACCGCTGATGCAAGGCCTGACCGTGCAGCCCAATATCGACGATCAGGTCGCCATGGTGGCCCGCACCTTGCTCGCCCGCCCCAATCTGGAGCGGCTGGTGCGTGAAAAGCATCTCGCGGTCGATGATGGTCAGCCCGAATCGGTCAACCGCACCGTCGATCAACTGCTCAAGAGCATCAAGCTCGGCATCAACGCGCGGGAAAACCTCTACAGCGTCAGCTACGTCAACAGCGATCCTCAGGTTGCGCTCGGCGTCGTCAAGGATCTGGTGAACATGTTTCTCACCTCGGGCATTGGCGGCAAGCAGCAAGACACCCAGCAGGCGCTCAACTTTCTCGATGCCCAAGTAGCCGACTATGGCCGCCAGCTCAGTGCCGCAGAGCAAAAGCTCAAAGACTTCAAGACCCAGCATCCCGGCTATTCCGGTGCGGCGAATGTCGATTACTACACCCGCGTCAACCAGGCCTCCGACCAACTCTCCCAGCTTCAGGGCCAGCTCAGCGCCGCGATTGCAGCGCGCAATGCCATCAGCGGCCAGATGCGCGGGGAATCTCCCACCATCAGCGTGACATCGCCCTATATGGCAGCCGCCGCGGGCCCCGCGGCGCCCGGCGTTCCTGCGTCCGTACTCGATGTGGACCGGCGCATTCAGGAGCAGCGCGCGCGGCTCGACGATCTGTTGCAGCGCTACACCAACGACTATCCCGATGTCATTTCTGCGCGCCAGACCCTGGCCCGGCTGGAAGCGGAAAGAAAATCGCGCCTGAAGGCCGCCGCAGAACATCCCGCGCAAGCCGCTGAACAAGCGTCCATCGGCACCAACACCATCAGCACCGCCAACCCGGCCTACCAGCAACTGCGCGTGCAGGTCGCACAGGCCGACGCCAACGTAGCCTCGCTTCAAGCCCAGGTAGGCGAGGCTCAGGCACGGTTGGCCGAGCTGCGCAGTCAGGCCGGAAAAATGCCCGCGCTCGACCAGCAATATGCCGAACTCATGCGCGGCTACGACGTCATTCGCAAGAGCTACGACGATCTGGTGGCGCGACGTCAGTCTGCCGGGCTGACGCAAAGCGTCGATGCCTCTTCGCAGCTTGCCGTGTTCCGCGTGGTCGATCCCCCGCGTGTGGAGCATCGTCCGCTGTTCCCAAGCAAACCCATGCTCATCGCCCTGCTGGTGTTTTTTGCACTGGCCTGCGGAGTGGCGGCAAGTTTCATCGTCTCGCAGATCATGCCGACCTATCACAGCCCGCGCCATCTGCGCGAAACCATCGACCGCCCCGTGCTCGGCAGCATCTCGCTGCTGAACTCGCCCGAAATTCTCAGCCACGACAAACGGAACAATATGAATCTCGCGCTGGGTATCGCCGGACTCGTGTTGATCGGGCTGCTCTGGGCCATCTGGGCCCATCTCACGCGGCAGCCCGGCGTTTAAGGAAAGACCATGAGCACCATTGAACAAGCCGTCAAGCGTCTCGAAGAGCTCCGCACCGCAGGTGTGGACGTCCTATGGAAGCCCACCCCTGCCGCAGACGCCACTCCAGCCGCACCGTCGCCCTTCATGCCCGCGCCGGCCGGGTCTGCGAGCGCGCAGCCGCAGGCGGCTCCAACCCAGCCGACCGAGACCGCCAAACGCGCGGCGAAGCCGCAAGACATGGGCACACGCTCGAAGCAGGTCGAGATCGACCTGAACAAGCTGGCGGCTCAGGGCTATATCGTGCCGCACGCCACTCGCTCGCTACTGGTCGATGAGTTCCGCGTGGTCAAGCGGCCGTTGCTTGCCAACGTCACCGGGGCCGCCTCGGCCAAGATCGATCGGCCCAATCTCATCATGGTCACTAGTTCGCTGCCGGGCGAAGGCAAGACCTTCGTGGCGGCCAATCTCGCCATGAGCATCGCCGCCGAGCTGAACCACACCGTGCTGCTGGTCGACGCCGATCCTTCGCGCAGCAGCCTGCTCGAACGCCTGGGCATCGCCCCGGCGCAGGGTTTGATCGACAAACTGCTCAACCCCGAGCTCGATCTGTCCGATCTCATCCTCGCAACCAACGTCCCCAAGCTCGCCGTGCTGCCCGTGGGCACGCCAAACGCGCAAGCCACCGAGCTGTTTGCCAGCGCCACCATGGATCTGCTGCTCGAAGAAATGGCGCACCGCTACCGCGACCGCGTCATCATTCTCGACGCACCTCCGCTGCTGCCCTCCGCCGAAGCGCGCGCGCTGTCTTTGCACGCCGGGCAGATTCTTTTCGTCGTACAGGCCGGGCGAACCCATCAAGGCACGGTGCAGCAGTCACTCACCATGCTGCAAGATCATCCCATGGTCTTCACCCTGCTCAACCAAAGCCGCGGCCCGAAAGCCGGTTCGCCTTACGGCTATTACGCCTATTGATCGATCTAGACTCCCATGCCCCCTTGCATTTCAAGGGGGCTTTTTTATTCCCAACTAACGAAAAGTTCACAAGACACACGAGAATTTCTTGCCCTCCCCTGCTTGGGTACTAGCCAAACAATTTTTGATGCCGTGCAATAGAAGCCCATGAAAAGTTCTGTCGAACGGGGGTTCGGACAGACGCTCGACCTTGGTGGACCTCATGCACAGCCATTCAGACAGTTGCAGCGCCCATTCCCGGCTTGGCGATTTGACAGTGATCGTCCCTGAATCGCTGCGCAGGCCCTTTCGTCTCGATCTACCAACGCAGGGCCTAGATTCCGAACGCATCGTGGCCGCAGCAGCGGTTGCACTACAACGGCTGTGCGGCACGGGCGCAGGCCTGCTGGTGCTGCCGCGGCAAGCCCCGCCGTTCCTCCTGACCGCCTTGCCCGATGAGACAGGTCTGGAACTCACCGAGCGCGCGCGCGGCAAGGTCTCCAAGCCTTCAGCTGCGCAAGCGGTCGATCTGGTCTGGCTCGCAGATCCTGAGGAGGAAGGCGATGCATGCGCCCGCTACCCCTCCGCACTCGTTCTGACGCACGAACCGCAAGAGCACACCCTGCAGGTCCTCTCCACAGGGCTTTACCCCGAAGCATTCGTCAGAGCGTTGCTGCACACTGTCTTGATTGTGGCGCGTGCGCTCCTCGCCGATCCAGCGCAGCGTGTCGCGCAAATCCCCCTGATCGATCACAAGCAGCAAGCCGAACTGCTGGCGCTCAACCCCGGTCTGCGTGCTGCCCCCGCAGCCCACAGTGTGCAGGCCCGTTTTGGCGAGATGCTGGCCCGGCATCCCGAGGCGCCCGCCCTGCGCTGGAACAGCGGACAGTGGAGCTATACCCAACTCGATGCCAAAGCCCGTGTGATCGCTGAGGCACTGAAAGCACAAGGCGTGGCGACGGGCGATGTTGTCGCACTTTGTCTTGATCGAGGCCCCGCCTCCATCGCCTCGGTGCTCGGCATTCTGATGACCGGGGCAAGCTATCTGCCCATCGATCCGAAATTCCCCCCGGAACGCGTGGCCTTCATGGTTCAGGATGCCGGAGCGCGACTCGCCCTCGTCCAGCCCGATACGGCCACGCTGTTACCCGCCAGGCTCCCAACCCTCGATCCCCAGGACCTGCTCGACAACGCCAGCGCGCCGCGGTTGAGCGCAGATGTGCCGGGCGCGCCCGAGGCGATGGCCTATGTGATGTACACCTCCGGCTCCACGGGGGCGCCCAAGGGCATCGCCATACCGCACCGCGCCATCCTGCGCCTGGTGGTCGATGCCACCTTCATGCCGCTCGACGCCTCCACGGTCATGCTGCATGCCGCGCCGCTGGGCTTCGATGCCTCCACGCTCGAAATCTGGGGGCCGCTGCTGAACGGTGGCTGCTGCGTGCTGCATGACGAATCCATTCCCACCGGCCCCGGCATCGCCCGCAGCATCGCACGCCACGGGGTGCGCAGCGCCTGGCTGACCGCGGCGCTGTTCAACGCCCTCGTCGATGACGATCCGCACTGGTTCAAAGGCCTGAGCCACCTGCTCACCGGGGGCGAAGCCCTGTCGGTGAGTCACGTTCGCCGCGCGCTCGATGCGCTGCCGCAGACCACCCTGATCAACGGTTACGGCCCCACCGAGTGCACCACCTTCACGGCCACCTATCCCATTGCGCATGCGCTGCCGCCCGACACCCTGGCCATCCCCATCGGTCACCCCATTCAAGACACGCATGTGCTCGTGCGTTCGGCCACGGGTGCCCTGCTGCCGCGGGACATGGTGGGCGAGTTGTGCGTGGGCGGACGCGGCGTTGCGCAGGGCTATCTCAACCGAGCCGAGCTGAGCGCTGAGCGCTTCGTAGCCGACCCGCTCGATGCCCAAGGCAAGCTCTATCGCACCGGCGATCTGGTGCGCTGGCGCGCCGATGGTGTGCTGGAGTTCATCGGTCGCGCTGACGGCCAGATCAAGATTCGCGGCTACCGCATCGAGCTTGGCGAGATCGAGGCTGTGCTGGCCGCGCAGCCCGGCGTCCTGGCCTGCGCCGTGGCCGTTCACCAGCATGCCGCACTCGGCCCGCAGATCGTGGGCTATGTGGTTCCGCAGCCCGGTGCGACGCTCAGCATGGACGCCTTGCGCTCCGCCCTCGCCGCCCGCCTGCCCGATTACATGGCGCCCGCGCACCTCATGTTGCTGGAGCGCCTGCCCGTCACCCTCAACGGCAAGCTCGACCGCAAGGCCCTGCCCGCGCCCACGCGCGCGCCCCAGGCCGGCAAAGCGGCCCGCGCGCCCGCCGGACACGCGCAGGACATCGCCGCCGTGTTCGCCGAAGTGCTCGGTCTGGACCAGGTCGACCCGTCGGACAATTTTTTCTCTCTCGGCGGCAATTCTCTTTTGGTCTTGCGCGCGCTGGCCGCGCTGCGCCAGCGCGGGCATGGCGAACTCAGCGTCGCAACCTTCTTTGGCGACCCGACCCCGCGCGGCATCGCCGCGCAGATCGACGGGCAGGTCGCCATCGCCGCCAACCGCCTGACCGCGGCGCGTCGCGATCCTGCCCACGGCAACACCCTGCGCGATGAGCCCATCGCCATCATCGGCATGGCCGGGCGCTTTCCCGGCGCCCCCACGGTGGAGGCCTTCTGGGACATGCTCGCCGAAGGCCGCGAAGGCATCCGCTTTTTCCGCCCCGACGAACTCGATCCCGGCATCCCCGTCGCCCTGCGCGCCGATCCGGCCTATGTCGCCGCGCGCGGCGTGCTGCAGAACGTGGCCGATTTCGACGCCGCTTTTTTTGGCATCAGCCCGCTCGAAGCCGAGTTGATGGACCCACAGCAGCGCGTGTTCTTGGAGCTGTGCTGGGAATGCATGGAGCGCGCGGGGCATATACCGGTCCAGACCGCCACTCCGGTGGGCGTGTTCGCCGGCATGTACAACGCCACCTACTTCCAGCGGCATGTCAGCGCCCATCCCGACAAAGTGCAGCGTCTGGGCGAATTCCAGGTCATGCTGGGCAACGAAAAAGACTATATCGCCACCCGCACCGCCAACCGGCTCGACCTGACCGGCCCAGCGGTGAGCGTCCATACCGGCTGTTCCACCTCGCTGGTAGCCATCGGCCAGGCGGTGGACAGCCTGCGCAGCGGACAGTGCGGCATGGCGCTTGCGGGCGGCGCCTCCATCAACTGCCCGCCCGACAGCGGCTACCTCTACCAGGAAGGCGCGATGCTCTCGCCCGACGGCCACACCCGCACCTTCGACGTCCAGGCGCAGGGCACGGTGTTTTCCGACGGCGCCGCCGTGGTGCTGCTCAAGCCCCTGGCCGATGCGCTGGCCGATGGCGACACCATCCACGCCCTGATCCGCAGTGTGGCCCTCAACAACGACGGCGGCGGCAAGGCCAGCTTCACCGCCCCCAGCGTGGACGGACAGGCCGCCGTGGTCGCCGCCGCGCAGGCCGCCGCGGGCGTGCGCGCGCAAGACATCGGCTACGTCGAAACCCATGGCACCGCCACCCCGCTGGGCGACCCGGTGGAAGTGGAAGCCCTCACTCGCGCCTTCCGCCTGTCCACCACGCGGAAACAGTTCTGCCGCATCGGCTCGGGCAAGAGCAATATCGGCCATACCGTCATCGCCGCGGGCGCCACCGGGGTCATCAAGACGGCGCTGACCCTGCAGCACGAGCGCATCCCGGCCACCCTGCACTTCACCGCGCCCAACCCCAAGCTGGGCCTGAGCGACAGCCCCTTTGTCATCAATGACCAACTCACGCCGTGGCCGCGCAGCGCGCAGCCGCGGCTGGCCGGGGTCAGCGGCTTTGGCGTGGGCGGCACCAACGCCCATGCCATTCTGGAAGAGGCACCGCTGCCCGCGCCCAGCAGCCCGGCGCAGGGGCCGTTCATCCTGCGCCTGTCGGCCCGCAGCGCCAACGCGCTGGGAGCCGCGGCCGAACAGCTTGCCGCGCATCTCGCCGTCCAGCCCGACACCCCGATAGGCGATTGCGCCTACACCCTGCGCATCGGTCGCAAGGCCTTCGCCCACCGCCTGAGCATCATTGCCGACGACGCCGCCGACGCCATCCGCGCGCTGCGAGACGCGCAGGCCCCGCTGCGCGCGCAGCGCAAGACGCCTGCCGCGCCGCCGCCCGTCGCCCTGTTGTTTCCGGGCCAGGGCGCGCAGTACGCCGCGATGGGCAGCGGGCTGTACGCCGCGCTGCCCGAGTTCCGCGAAGCGCTCGACGCCGCGCTGGCCGACGAGCGCGCCAGGGGCATGCGCGAGCGTGGC
>CALBRU010000226.1 GCA_937927695.1 uncultured Thiomonas sp.
AGGCGTTGATCGAAAAGCGGCTCAAGGAAGAGCAGAAAAAACTCGCCGAGGAAAAGCAGCGCCTTGCCGAGCAGAAGCAGCAACAGGAACTCAAACAACAACAGCTGGCCGAACAGCGCAAACAGCAGCAGGAACAAAAACTACGACAGGAAAAGCTGGCCGAGCAGAAAAAACTGGCTGAACAAAAGCGGCTGGCCGAGCTGAAGCAGAAAAAGCTGGAGCAGCAGCAGGCGCAGCTTGCCGCCTCGTCGCGCGACGATTACATGAAGCAGTTGATGCAGCAGGCGGGCACCGGCGCGGCCAACAGCACCGGCACTGCGGCGCGCACCTCCGGTCCGTCGGGCACGTATGCGGCGCGCATCGCCAGTCTGGTACGGGAGAACGTGACCTATCCCGAGATCAACCAGATCACCGGCGATCCGCGGGTGACGGTGCTGGTCAACCTGGCGCCGGACGGCACCGTGCTTACCGCGAAAATCGAGCGCTCCAGCGGTGTGACGAGCTGGGATCAGGCCGTGCTGCGCGCCATCGAACGGGTGCACCACTTCCCGCCGGACAGCAACGGCAAGATCTGGACGCCGATGTTGGTCAAAGCCGGGCCGCGCGACCCAAGCTGATCAGTAATCGATCTCCGCCCGGCCGTCTTTCGAGAGCTGGGCCAAGGCGCTCAGTATCGGATCGGTGGGTGGCAGGCGGCAGGCGGCCACACTCAGGCGCACTTGCGCTCCGGCGCGTTCGACGTCGAGCAGCAGCGGCAGCCCTTCTTCGCTGGCGTGCTGGCGGGCCAGCCCTACCAGCGGCTCGGCCGAGCTGGCGCCGTTGAGCTTGAGGCGGATGCTTTTTCCCAGCCGGGCGCGGGCCTCTTCGAGCGTCCACACCGAGTCGGCATTGAAACGCAGCCCGCCATTGAATCGGTCGATCTGCGCCTTGCCACGCAGCACCAGCAGCGCGTCGTCGCGCAGGCGGTCGCGCACGGTGTCGAGCAGGCTTTCACCGATGACGATTTCCATCGCTCCGATCGATCTTCCAGGGTAAGAATGGCGATGCGCCCGCGCTGCGACTGCACCAGACGCACCCCAGCAGCAATGCCTGCGATGAGCACCGGGTCGCGCGAATCCGCCAGATCCATCAGCGCAGTCGGGGCGAAGCGCCGCACCTCCTCGGCGCTGGCGTCGAACAGATGGCCGCTGAGGTAGTAGCCGATGGCGGTTTTCTCAAAGGAGAGCTTGGTGCGCAGATCCCAGGGTTCGACCTCGGGCAGCAGTGGCTCGTGCGCCGGATTGTGGCCACCATCTGCAGCGTCGGCAGCGAACAGGTCGAACAGCCCGGCCTGCTGCCGGGCAGCCTCGCGCTGCGCGGCGTAGTCCATCGCGGTTTCCACCGCGGCCATCACCGCGGCACGCTCGGGGTGCAGGGTGTCGAACGCGCCGGCCTTGGCCAAGGCTTCGAGCACACGTTTGTTGAGGCGGGTGCGATCCACCCGCTCGGCAAAGTCGAACAGCGAAGTGAAGGGCCGCTCTTGCCGCGCGGCGATCATGGCCTCGACGGCGGCCTGGCCGTTGCCTTTGATGGCGCCCAGCGCGTAGCGGATGGTCTTGTCGTCCACCGGGTCGAAACGCCACTGCGAGGCGTTCACATCGGGCGGCAACACGGCGATACCCCGGGCCTGCGCGTCTTCCACCAGGATCTTGAGCTTGTCGGTATCGTCGAGCGCGATGCTCATGTTGGCGGCGAGGAATTCGGCGGGGTAATGCGCCTTCATCCAGGCGGTCTGCACCGCGAGCAGGGCGTAGGCGGCGGCGTGCGACTTGTTGAAGCCGTAGCCCGCGAACTTCTCCATCAGGTCGAAGATCTCGTTGGCCTTCTCCGGCTTGATGCCATTCTTGGCTGCCCCTTGCGCAAAGATGCCGCGGTGCTGCGCCATTTCCTCGGGCTTTTTCTTGCCCATGGCGCGGCGCAGCAGGTCGGCGCCGCCGAGCGAGTAGCCGCCGATGACCTGCGCCACCTGCATCACCTGCTCCTGATAGACCATGATGCCGTAGGTTTCCTCCAGCACCGAGGCCATGCGCGGGTCGGGATAGACCACGTCTTCCTTGCCGGCCTTGCGCGCGCAGTAAGTGGGAATGAGGTCCATCGGCCCCGGGCGGTACAGCGCGACCAGCGCGATGATGTCCTCGAAGCGGTCGGGCCGCGCGTCGCGCAGCATGCCCTGCATACCGCGCGATTCGAGCTGGAACACGGCGACGGTGTCGCCCTTGGCCATGAGCTTGTAGCTTTTGGGGTCGTCCAGCGGAATGTCTTCGAGTTTGAAGTCGGCGCGGTCGGGGTGGTTGCGGCGAATGAGCTGCGCGCCCAGATCCAGGATGGTCAGCGTGGCCAGTCCAAGAAAGTCGAACTTCACCAGCCCGGCGGCCTCGACATCGTCCTTGTCGAATTGCGACACCGCATCCGTGCTGCCCGGCTGGGCGTAGAGCGGGCAGAAGTCGGTGAGTTTGCCCGGCGCGATGAGCACCCCGCCGGCGTGCATGCCGATATTGCGCGGCAGGCCTTCGAGTTGCTGGGCGAGGTCGAGCAGTTGCCTGACCTCCTCCTCTTCCTCATAGCGTTGCGCCAGCATCGGCTCCTGCTTGAGCGCGTCTGCAATCGTGATGTGCTGGCCCGGCTTGGCCGGAATGAGCGTGGCGATGCCGTCGCAGAAGGTGTAGCTCAGATCGAGCACCCGCCCGACGTCGCGCACCGCGGCGCGCGCAGCCATGGTGCCGAAGGTGGCGATCTGCGAAACCGCATCGACCCCGTACTTCTCTTTTACATAGTCGATGACGCGGTCGCGGTTCTCCTGGCAGAAGTCGATGTCGAAGTCGGGCATGGAGACCCGTTCCGGGTTGAGGAAGCGCTCGAACAGCAGGGCGTA
>CALBRU010000227.1 GCA_937927695.1 uncultured Thiomonas sp.
AAGCTTCCCAACATCGTGGTCGTCATCGACGAACTGGCCGTTCTGATGATGGTGGTGGGCAAGAAGATCGAAGAGCTCATCGCGCGTCTGGCGCAGAAGGCGCGGGCTTCGGGCATCCATCTCATCCTGGCCACCCAGCGACCCAGCGTGGATGTGATCACCGGGCTGATCAAGGCCAATATTCCCACCCGCATGGCCTTCCAGGTGTCGAGCAAGATCGATTCGCGCACCATCCTCGACCAGATGGGCGCAGAAAGTCTGCTGGGCATGGGCGACATGCTTTATCTGCCGCCCGGCTCGGGCATGCCGCAGCGAGTGCATGGCGCGTTCGTCAGCGACGCCGAGGTGCACCGCGTGGTCGAAGACATCAAGAGCCGAGGCGGGCCGAACTACCTCGAAGGCATACTCACCGGCGAGGAAGACCTGGATGGAGCGGGTGCCGTCGGTGGCGCGAGCGGCTCAGACGGCGAGAGCGATCCACTCTACGATCAGGCGGTGCAGATCGTGCTGCAGCACCGCAAGGCGTCGATTTCTCTGGTGCAGCGTCATCTACGCATCGGCTACAACCGTTCAGCCAGACTACTGGAGCAGATGGAACAATCCGGCCTGGTGTCGGCGCTGACCGCCAACGGCAACCGAGACATCCTGGTACCGGTGCGGTCGGAGTGAACTTGTGCCCGCATCGCGCATCCTGATTTGAATTTTTGAAAGACCGAATGATGATGTCCATGAACACGCGCTGGCGCACCTCGCTGGTGCGGCTTTTTCTCGCGGGCGGTCTGCTCGCTACCAGTTTGCCTGCGGCCTTCGCGGCGAATTCGGTGCAACTGCTCGAACAGTGGCTGCAGCAAACCCGGGGCGGCAGCGCCCAGTTCACTCAGACTGTGAGCAACCCCAAGGGCCCGGCACAGGCGCCAGCTTCCGGGCAGTTCGCCTTCGAGAGACCCGACCGTTTCCGCTGGGACTACACCAAGCCCTATGCCCAGGTTATCGTCAGCGATGGCAAGCAGCTCTGGACTTATGACCACGACCTCGATCAGGTGACCATCACCCCGGTCACGCAGGCGTTCAAGGGCACGCCTGCCGCGATCTTTGCCGGAACCGACCTGACCCGGCTGTTCACCCTGCAGGCTCAGGCCGATGCGGGCGGATTGCAATGGGTGCAGGCCACGCCCAAGGCCAAGGACAGTAACTTCGACTGGATACGTATCGGCCTGCGCAGCACGGCGCAGGGCCCGGAAGTGGCCGAGCTTCAGCTGCGCGATGCTTTCGGGCAGATTTCCACCATGCGCTTCACCGCCATCAAACACAACCCGACCTTCGGCCCGGACAGATTCCGTTTCACTCCGCCCAAAGGGGCTTCGGTCATCAGCCAGCCATGACCGGCGGCCCGGGCCTGTTCGACGACGCGGATCTGCCCGCGCCCGCCCGCCCGCTTTCTGCGTCCAGGCCTGTGCCTGGGGCCAACGCTCCGCTGGCCGAGCGTTTGCGCCCGCATCATCTCGGTGAAGTGGTGGGCCAACGCCACCTGCTCGGACCCGGCAAGCCGCTGCGCGTGGCGTTTGAAACCCGGAGGCTGCACTCCATGCTGTTCTGGGGGCCACCCGGGGTGGGCAAGACCACCCTGGCGCGGCTGATGGCCGATGCTTTCGATGCCGACTTTTTGCCGCTGTCGGCAGTGCTCGCCGGGGTGAAAGACATCCGCGATGCCGTCGCCAAGGCCCAGGCCGCGCAGCAACGGGGGCGCTCGACCATTGTGTTCGTCGATGAGGTGCATCGCTTCAACAAAAGCCAGCAGGATGCGTTTTTGCCGCATGTCGAATCCGGCTTGTTCACCTTCATCGGCGCGACCACGGAAAACCCGTCATTCGAGGTCAACAGCGCCTTGCTGTCGCGCGCCGTGGTGTACGTGCTCGAACCGCTGGACGCCGACGATCTTGGCTTGCTGATGCAACGCGCGCTTGCGGGCAGCGGCGTCGAGGCCATCGAGCCTGCGGCGCAAGAACGACTCATCCGCCATGCCGACGGCGATGCCCGCCGCTTGCTGGGCGCGCTCGAACTGGCGCTGCAGGCCGCCGTGCGAGCCGCTCAAACCACGCTCACCGCCGATCTGCTGGAACAAACCCTGGGCGCTACCCTGCTGCGCTTCGACAAGGGCGGCGAGCAGACCTACGACCTGATCTCGGCGTTGCACAAATCGGTGCGGGGCTCGGATGTGGACGCCTCGCTCTACTGGTTTGCGCGCATGCTCGAAGGCGGCGCCGATCCTCGCTATCTGGCCCGAAGGCTGATTCGCATGGCAGTGGAAGACATCGGTCTGGCCGACCCCAAGGCGCTGACCCTTGCACTCGAAGCCGCGCAAACCTACGAGCGCCTGGGCAGCCCCGAGGGTGAGTTGGCGCTGGCCGAGGCGGTGGTTTATCTGGCCGTCACGCCCAAGTCGAACGCGGTTTACAAGGCCTTCAACGCCGCGCGCGCGTTTGCCCGGGAGCAGGGCACCCAGCCCGTGCCCTTGCACCTGCGCAACGCACCCACCAAACTGATGAAAAACCTGGGCTACGGTAAGGACTACCGCTACGCCCACGATGAGGCCGACGCTTTCGCCGCCGGAGAAACCTATTTTCCCGACGGCATGACGCCGCCGCGCTTCTATCAGCCCACATCGCGCGGGGTGGAGGAGCGCATTGCCCGCCGCCTGCAAGACCTGGCTGAGCGCAATACCCGGGGTAGTGTGGTGTCATCTTTCGGACCGGAAAGTGACAGTGCCGCGACTGAACCACCCAGCGACTGAGCGGCCTCAAACTGCGGGTTGACCCGGTGCCGGGTGACCCAAGGCAGGCGGTTATCATCGCGCCAGCCAAAAAAACAGGGGGTCAGGACAGCCCGGCCCCCAGACAAACTTATGAAGCCTGTTCACCCTCGCCCGGCAGCGTCGTCGCCGGGTGTCGCCGCGTACCAGACGCGGCATGTATCGTGCGCGCTCGCAGGCGCTCCACTTTCACACACGATGTCCTGGAGGCATGCACTTAACCGGTGCAGCATTCCCGGCACGCGCTTTGCTTTCATCCGCGGTTTACTCGTTTCACCCCGGCCGCTCCAAAAGAGTCGGGCCGTCACTCACTAGCCATCCGCTCGTCAGGAGATTCAAGGTATGGATATTTTTCTTCAGCAGATCGTCAACGGTCTGGTTCTGGGCAGCATGTATGCCCTGATCGCTCTCGGCTACACCATGGTGTACGGCATCGTCAACCTCATCAATTTCGCGCATGGGGACGTGATGATGGTGGGGGCGCTCACGGCCTACACCGTGTTCAAGGTGCTCGATCATGTGGCTCCGCATCTTCCGGGTTGGTTGGTCGTGGTCATCGCCCTGATCATCGCCATGCTGGCCACGGGTGCGCTCAACTACTTCATCGAGCGCATCGCCTACCGGCCCTTGCGCAATGCGCCCAAGCTGGCGCCGCTGATCACGGCCATCGGCATGTCCATCCTGCTCGAAACGCTGGCGATGATCATCTGGGGGCGCGACTACAAGGTGTTCCCGTCCGGGTTGCTGCCGAGCAATGTCATCAATGTCGGCGGTATCGTCATCACGCCGGTACAGATCATGATTCTGATAGTCACCGCCGTGCTGCTGGCGGGGCTGACTTGGCTGATCAACCACACCAAGCTGGGCCGGGCGATGCGGGCCACGGCGGAGAACCCGCGCGTGGCGTCGCTGATGGGGGTGAATCCCAACTTCGTCATCTCCTCGGCGTTCGTGATCGGCGCCATGCTCGCTGCGATTGCCGGTGTGATGTGGTTTGCCAACTTCGCCACGGCGAACTTCTATATGGGCTTCACGCCGGGTTTGAAGGCCTTTACCGCGGCTGTGCTGGGCGGCATTGGCAATCTTTCGGGGGCCATGCTGGGCGGCATTCTGCTGGGGCTGATCGAGGTGCTGGGCGCTGGCTATATCGGCACGCTCACCGGTGGGGTGTTCGGCAGTAATTACCAGGACATCTTCGCCTTCATCGTGCTGATTCTGGTGCTGACCCTGCGCCCGCAAGGCCTGCTGGGTGAGCGCGTGGCCGATCGCGCCTGAGGAGACTGAACATGAACCAACAAAAGAACTGGGTCTGGATCATTGCGGGCGCCGCTGCGCTCATCGCGCTGCCCATGGTGCTGCAGATCGCAGGTGATGCCTGGGTGCGGATCGCAGCCTTTGCCATGCTCTACATCATGCTGGCGCTGGGGCTGAACATTGTGGTCGGCCTGGCCGGGTTGCTCGATCTGGGCTATATCGCCTTCTATGCGGTGGGGGCGTATTTGTATGCGCTGTTGTCGTCGAACCAACTCACGAGCAATTTCGACGCGCTGGGGGCAATGTTCCCCAATGGCTTCGATGTGTCGATCTGGCTGGTCGTTCCCATGGCGGCGGCGCTGGCGGCCAGTGCGGGCATTGCGCTGGGCACGCCTGTGCTCAAACTGCGCGGCGATTATCTGGCCATCGTGACGCTGGGCTTTGGCGAAATCATCCGCATTTTCATGAACAACCTGAATGCGCCGGTGAATATCACCAACGGGCCGCAAGGCATTTCTGGCATTCACGGTATTCATCTGTTCGGCTGGGATCTGAACCAGAACATCGACATCGGCAGTTTCACCATCCCCTCGGTGGCGCAGTATTACTACCTGTTCTTGGTCCTGGTGGTGTTTGTCGTGATACTGAGCTACCGCCTGCAGGACTCGCGCATCGGCCGCGCCTGGATGGCGATGCGCGAAGATGAAATCGCCGCCAAGGCCATGGGCATCAACACCCGCAACATGAAGCTGCTGGCCTTCTCCATGGGCGCCACCTTCGGCGGCGTGGCCGGGGTGATGTTCTCGGCCTTTCAGGGCTTCGTCTCGCCCGAGTCGTTCAGCCTCATGGAGTCGGTGATGATCGTCGCCATGGTCGTGCTCGGCGGCATCGGCCACCTGCCCGGCGTCATTCTGGGTGCCGTGCTGCTCGCGGCCCTGCCCGAGGTGCTGCGCTACGTCGCCGGCCCGCTGCAGGCGCTGACCGACGGCCGCCTCGACGCCTCCATCCTGCGCCAGCTGTTCATCGCGCTGGCCATGATCGTCATCATGCTGGTGCGCCCGCGCGGCCTGTGGCCCTCGCCCGAGCATGGCAAGACGCTGCAGCGCAAGGGCGCCGCGGCGGTCGACCCGGCCCATGCTGCGGTCGCGCCCGGCTCGCTGCAGACCCACGCGCCCGGCGTCGATTCGCCGGCCGACGAAGTGCCCGGTGGCGCCTCGCGTTCCATGTCGATCAATCCGTGAGCCAGGAGACGCATCCCATGAGCACGGCAGACACCATCCTCAACGTCCGCGGCATCTCCAAGCGCTTCGGCGGCCTGCAGGCCCTCTCGGACGTCGGCATCACCATCCAGCGCGGCCAGGTCTATGGCCTGATCGGCCCCAACGGCGCCGGCAAGACCACCTTCTTCAACGTCATCACCGGCCTGTACACGCCCGACAGCGGCAGCTTCGAGCTCGCCGGCAAGCCCTACCAGCCCACGGCCGTGCACGAGGTGGCCAAGGCCGGCATCGCGCGCACCTTCCAGAACATCCGCCTGTTCGCCGAAATGACGGCGCTCGAGAACGTGATGGTCGGTCGCCACATCCGCACCCGCTCCGGCGTGGTCGGCGCGATGCTGCGCACAGGCGCCTTCAAGGCCGAGGAGAAGGCCATTGCCCAGCGCGCGCAGGAACTGCTCGACTACGTGGGCATCGGCAAGTTCGCCGACTACAAGGCGCGTACCCTGAGCTACGGCGACCAGCGCCGCCTCGAGATCGCGCGCGCCCTGGCCACCGACCCGCAGCTGATCGCGCTCGACGAGCCCGCGGCCGGCATGAAC
>CALBRU010000228.1 GCA_937927695.1 uncultured Thiomonas sp.
GTGCTGCACCAGCGCAATGCGCCCGTCGTCGCTGACGAAGGGCTGGTGACCACCGGCGAGGTCGATGATGGAGAGCCGCCGGTTGCCGATCGTCAGGCCCGAAGCGCTAAATGCGCCGCTGTCATCCGGCCCGCGATGGACGAGGCTGGCGTCCATCGCGGCGAGGGTTTGCTCGCTCAGGTTGCGGCCGGTACGGTCGAAAAATCCATAAATTCCACACATGGCGGGATTGTCGCGCTTTGACGGCGCGGGTCAGTTGGCGTTGCGCCGGAACAGTTGCACCACGGTCAGACCGATGATGCGCAGATCGACCAGCAGGCCGTGGTGTTGTGCGTAGTCGAGATCGGCCTGCAGCCTTTGCTGCGGCGTGGCGCTCGAGCGGTAGAGCGCCTGGGCCAGCCCGGTGATGCCGGGGCGCACGCGGTGGCGCAGGGCCCATTGTTGTTCGGTGTAGTTGGCACGCTGCGCCGGCACGTCGGGCCGCGGGCCGACCAGACTCATGTCGCCGCGCAGCACGTTGAGGAGCTGCGGCAGTTCGTCCACGCTGCTGCGCCGCAGGACGCGGCCGACGCGGGTGATGCGCGGATCGTTCTGGCTCGTTTTGTACGGGCCGCGTTGCGACGCGTCCACCACCATGCTGCGGAATTTGTAGAGCCGGAAGGGCTGCGTCCCCCGTCCCACGCGGGTCTGGGCGAACAGAACCGGGCGGCCGGAGTCCAGCCACACGGCTAGCGCCGCCGCGAGCAGCACGGGCGAGAACAGCAACAGCGCCAGCAGCGCCAGCACGATGTCGAACAGACGTTTGGCCACGGAGGTTCAGCGCAGCATCTACGTTGGCCCCAGACTCTGGGTGACGCGGGTGATGAGATCGACAGCGAGCAGACGGTCGTTCTCGATCTCGGCGGGCTCGCGCTGTGCCAGCACTTGCACGGCATGATGCAGACGATGGATTTCAGCGGCGTAGATGGCCCGCCAGTCGGAATCGGGGGCTTCGATGCGCTCGCGGTTGAAGGTGCGCGACAGAATCACGCTGCTCGAACCCAGCCGTAGATGCTCACCTAGCACCACGCGCCCGGGAAGCAGGCCTTCGTCCAGCCGGGCGATGCCGCCGAAGCCGAAGCGTTTGCCCTGCTGCTTGGCCACGGCTGCGACGCGATCGACCACGCCGTCGGCCAGCGGCTGGAACATGAAGCGCAGGCCCAGTTCGCGGTGCAGGTCGTTGAGGCCGACGTAGATTTCGTCCAGCCCGTCGAGCCCGGCCCACTGCGGCAGGCTTTGCAGCGCATCGCGAGTTTCGAGCAGGGCGATGGTCTGGGCACGGCCGGCCACTAGACCGACGAATTGCGCTACTGCGTCGACACTGCGGAACATCGGCAGCATGAGGTGGCTGGCGCCGCCGATCAGGGCCTGATCGATCTCGTTGGCGCTGGCCTCATGCAGGGGATTGATGCGCACGATCAGCGCCGCTTTCGGCACGGCCTGACGCACCAGAGCCACGTCCAGCGGAACATGGTCGGAAATGAAGGTGCCCAAGCCGCCCTGGCGCTCCTGTTTGCCGTGCTGCTCCAGGTCGACCATGATCCGCGTCACACCGCAGCCCACGGCGAAAGCGGCAAAGTCGGGATCGTTGGTGATTTGGATGAAGTCCATCTTGAGCGAGGTTCAGGCAGCGCGGCGTAGCCGACGGGAAGTGTAGCGATCGCGCACCAGCCGTCCCAAAGGATCGAAGCGCAGCAAGGCCCACACACCGGCTGCGAACAGCACCGCGGCCAAGGCCAGATCCAGCGCCCAGGGCAGCGGCATCAATCGCAGCGCAGCGCCCGCCGCCGCCAGCACCAGCAGCGCAGCCAGCAATACACCCGCGTTGCGCCACTGCGCATCGGCCTGATGCCGCGCCAGCCGCCACCACAGCACCGCGGTGGCGGTCCCCCAGGCGGCGCCATACGCCGCCAAGCCGCGCCAAGACGTGACCGGCAGCAGGGCGCCAGCGAGGGCGAGCGCGGCGAGTCCCGCGCCATAACCCAGCACCTGATCGGCGATGCGGCGGTGGCTGTTGAGTCGCGTGGCGAGCACCAGTTGCGCGGCCTGCAATGGCAGCAACAGCAAGATCCAGCGCATCGCTTCAGCCACCTGCTGCTGCGCCTCGGCGGTCATGCGTCCCCAACCGAACAGCAGGCGAATGACGCCCGGCGCCGCCACCATGCCCGCCAGCGCGATGAGGGCGGAGAGCCACAGCATCGCCCGCAGCCACTGGCGCGTTTCCAACTGCGCGCGGGCGGAATCGCCCTGGCTTTCCGCCGCACTCAGACGCGCCAGCGCCAGCGCCGAAGCGACGGCGAAAACGGTATGCAGCGGCAGCTCGCCCACCCGCTGCGCATACTGAAACACCCCGAGTTGCCCCGGCCCCGCATCCGACATCAGGGCGCGCGCGGCCAGGGTGTAGAGCACCGTCAGGCCGGAGGCCGCGAGCGCCAGACCGAGCGCGTGCAGGCTGGCGGCGTCCGGCCAGGCACGGCCCGGTGCGGCAGCAGGCAGCGCGGCGCGACTGGCCCTGCGCATCAGCAGCAGTCGCGCCAGCGCCGCGATCACCACCCCGCCGGCCACCCAGGCGAACTGGCCGGTTTGCGCCGCAACGATCAGTCCGCCGATCAGTCCGAGGTTGAACACCACCTGCCCCGTGTACTGCCACTGCAACCGCCCCTGAGCCTGCAGCATGGCGTTGCCCACCATCGCCACCGCCCCGGCAGGCAGGGCGACCAGGGCAGACCACCCCAGCGTCTGCGCCGCCAGCGCCGCCTCCGGTGCATTCAGTCCGGGAGCGAGCAGATGCACGATAGGAAGCCGCCCCCACCACACGACAATGCCCGCCAGGATGAACAGCAAGGCGGCCAGCCGCGACCAGCGAGCGCCCTCCGCCGCGATATGCGCCGCGTCGCGCCCGGCCATGCGCGGCACCATCACGGCCGGAATGGCCGCCCCCCACAACAGACTCACCGCGAGATCGGGAAAGGACAGCACCACCAGCGCGGCGTCGGCATGGCCGGTCAGGCCAAATTGCGTGGCCACCACCACGTCACGCACCAGCCCCAGCAGGCGGCTGGCCGCCAGAAGCAGCAGGCTGAGCGAGAAAATGCGCAACATCGACATGGACGGGCATTGTGCCTGCGACAGGGCGGCTGACCGATGAGGATGGACTGGGGGCTTTACGCGCTCGTCAAAGTATGTCTATAATTTTGGCTCTTTAGCGCCCGTAGCTCAGCTGGATTAGAGTACTTGGCTACGAACCAAGGGGTCGTGGGTTCGAATCCTGCCGGGCGCACCAGTAAAAAAGAAGCCAAACGCCTGAACCAGTCCTGGTTCAGGCGTTTTGTTTTTTGTGTCGTCCGGTCAGCGAGGGAGGAGCGGCATGGCGGGCGGCATGGCGACTGCGCATAACGGCTCACAAGTGAGCAGGGTGAACAGTCCACAATAACGGCTGTATGACCTGCTCCTGTTCTCTCTGCCCATGACCGACGATATCCGCCCCGGCTTGTTCATTCTGCAGGGCAATCGCCTGGAATTGCTGCGCGATGCCCTGCTGGAATGGCTGGCGCAGCAGCCGCTGGCGCCGCTGGAAGAGGAGGTCATTCTGGTGCAGAGCAATGGCGCTGCGGAGTGGCTGAAGATGGCGCTGGCCGCGCAGGGCGGTATTTGCGCTGCTACGCGGGTGGAACTGCCCGGGCGGTTTCTGTGGCGCATCTATCGGCAGGTGCTGGGGCGTGCGGCCACACCGTCGCAATCGCCGCTGGACAAGCCGCTGCTGACCTGGCGCTTGATGCGGCTTCTGGGCGCCCCCAGCGCCGAGCCACACCCGGCCCGCCCCCCGTGGGGTTCAAGCAAACCTGGGGCGGCCCAGCGTTTCCTTGAGGGCGGCACGCTCGATGCGGACGTTTGCGCGCCGCTGTTCCAATATCTGCAGGGTCAAGACCTGCAGCGCCGCCTGCAATTGGCGCAACGCCTGGCCGACCTCTACGACCAGTATCAGATCTACCGCGACGACTGGCTCGACGCCTGGGCGCAGGGTCGCGATGTGCTCATCGATGCGCTCGGGCGCGCGACGCCCTTGCCCGAAGATCAACGCTGGCAGGCCTGGCTGTGGCGCCGGGTTCTGGCCGAGCTGAGCGAAGCGGAGCGTCAATCCACCCGTTCGCAGGTGCAACGCGCCATGCTGCAGACGCTGCATACCGCCGAAAACGCAGTGGACCAGCCCCGCCCCGCGCTGCCGCGTCGGGTGGTGCTGTTTGGCGCTTCGCATCTGCCGGGTGTGGTGCTCGATGCGCTGGTGGCGCTGTCGCGGCAGGTGCAGGTGTTGATCGCGCTGCCCAATCCCTGCCGTTATCACTGGGCCGACATCATCGAGGGCCGTGAGCTGCTGCGCGCGGCACCGACGCGCAGGCCGCTGCGGGCGGGCGACCTGGCGCAGGTCAGTCTTGAGGCCATGCACGCCCACGCCCACCCGTTGCTGGCGGCCTGGGGGCGGCAGGGACGCGATTTCATGCGCCAGCTCGATGCCTTCGACGAGCGGGCGAGCGCGGCAGACAGGCCCGGCCTGCCGCGACACGACCTGTTCGACGACGCGCCCGGCGACACGCTGCTCGAACAGGTGCAGGCCGCCATCCGCGATCTGCTGCCCTTGCCCGAACATCCGCGCAAGCCCATTTCCGCAGCGGATCGTTCGGTGGTGTTTCACGTCAGCCACAGCGCGCAGCGCGAAGTCGAAATCCTTCACGACCAGTTGCTCCACCTGCTGGCGCAGCCCGACGGCGAGCGCCCGCTGCGGCCGCGCGACATCGTGGTGATGACGCCCGACATCGCCCCGTTCGCCCCGGCCATCCGGGCGGTGTTCGGCCAGTATCCGCCGGGGGACGCGCGCTTCATTCCCTTCGACATCGCCGACCTGTCGGCGCGGGCGACCGAACCGCTGCTGCTCGCGCTGGACTGGCTGCTGCGCCTGCCGCAAGAGCGCATTCTGGCCTCCGACATCAGCGCCTTGCTCGATGTACCGGCCATTGCCCGGCGCTTCGGTCTGCGGCCCGAGGACCGGCCACGGCTGACGCAATGGATCGCCGGCGCGGGCGTGCGCTGGGGGCTGGACGGCGACCATCGCGCCCATCTCGGCCTGGGTGCTTGCGGCGAGCAGAACAGCTGGCGCTTTGGCCTGCGCCGCATGCTGCTGGGCTATGCCGGGGCGGGCGATGACGGCTTTGAGAACATCGTGCCCTTTGACGAAATCGGCGGACTGGATGCCGCCCTGGTCGGGCCGCTGGCCGATCTGCTCGACGTGCTGCAAGCCTGGTGGCGTACGGCCCTGCAAAACGCCACGCCGGGCCAGTGGGCGCAACACGCGCGCGATCTGCTCGACGCCATCAGTCTGCCGCAAGACCTGCGCGAGCGCGAAACCCGCGCCCGCCTCGACGATGCGCTCTCCACCTGGCTCGACCATTGCGCCGCCGCGCAGTTCGACGAAGCCGTGCCGCTGCAGGTGCTGCGCGAGAGCTGGCTGAGCGGTCTGGACGAGGCCGCGAGCGGCGGGCGCTTTCTCGCCGGCGGCGTGACCTTCTGCACCCTGATGCCGCTGCGCGCCATTCCCTTCGAAGTCGTCTGCCTGCTGGGCATGAACGAGGGCGACTACCCGCGCCGCAGCCCGCGCAGCGACTTCGATCTGCTGCATCAGCCCGGGCAATACCGGCCCGGAGATCGTGCCCGGCGCGAAGACGATCGCTACCTCATGCTCGAAGCGCTGCTGTCGGCGCGGCGCATGCTCTATGTGAGCTGGGCCGGCCGCAGCCCGCGCGACAACACCGAGCAGCCGCCGTCGGTGCTGGTGGCGCAATTGCGCGACTACCTCGCCGCAGGTTGGCAAGGCGAAGGGCAGCGCGATCTGCTGGCGCAGCGCACCACCGTCCATCCCCTGCAACCTTTCAGCCGCCGCTACTTCGAGGGCGACGCCATGCTGTTTACCTATGCCCGCGAGTGGCGGCAGGCGCATAGCGGCGCGGTGCAGGCCGATCCGCAGCCTCGCCCGTTCGAGCCACTCACCGAGCCGCTGACGCTGCAGCAACTGGCCCGCTTTCTGAAAAATCCGGTCAAGGCGTTTTTCCGTACCCGGCTCGATGTGGTGTTCGACGAACTGCAGACGCAGGACGACGACGAAGTCTTCGCGCTCGACGGGCTCGACCGCCACGGCTTGCTCAGCCACTTGATCGACGATCCGCAGGCCGCCATGAATGAAGGCATCGAGGCCGCCCTCGAACGCCGGGTGCGCCAGTTGCAGGGCAGCGGGGCACTGCCCATGCGCGCGCTGGGCAGCAGAGTGGTGCAAGGTCTGGAGCAAGAGGCGCTGCCGCTGCTGCGCAGTTGGTCCGAGTTGGCGCAAGCCTATCCGCAGGCGGTGGACAAGCGAGCGTTGATCGTCGAGCACGAAGCCCTCCGGCTGGACGACTGGCTCGACGGCCTGCGCATAGGCGGCAAGAGCCAGATCTGGATGCAGCTCAGCGCGTCAAGGCTGAGCGATGGCAAAGCGCAGGCGCGCGCTGAAAAGCTGATCGACGCCTGGGTTCGGCAGTTGGCGGCCAGCGCTTGCGGTCATGTGGTGCAGGGTGTGCTCATTGGCGTCGATGCGCGGGTGGAGCTGCCGCCGCTGCCCGCGGATGACGCCAGAGATCACCTTCACGCCCTGCTGGCCGCCTGGCAAGAGGGTATGCGCCGCCCGCTGTCGTTCACCGCCCGCACCGCGTTGGCCGAGCTGAAAAATGGCAAGGGGCAAGAGGTCTATGAGGGCGGCTATTTCACCTCGGGTGAAGTCGAGGAACCCTGCCTCGCGCGCACCTTCCCCGACTTTGCCAGCCTGAGCGCCGATGGGCGCTTCGAGACTTACCAAGCCGAGCTGTTCCAGCCCTTGTTCGACTGGGCGGCGCAGGCCGTTGTCATTCGCCATGTCCAGACGCCCGCTGCGGGCACGAAAGAAGCCGCATGACTGCCATCCCGGAACCCCTCGATGCCCTGACCTTGCCCCTGCAGGGCAGCCGTCTCATCGAAGCCAGCGCGGGCACCGGCAAGACCTGGACCATCGCCGCGCTCTACCTGCGCCTGGTGCTGGACCACGGCGGCGAATCCACCGCGTTTGCCCGCCCGCTGAGTCCTGAGCAGATTCTGGTGATGACTTTCACCCGCGCCGCCACGCGCGAACTGGCCGAGCGCATACGGGCGCGTCTGGTGGAGGCGGCACAGTGCTTTCACGGCGCCATTGCGCCCAAGGCGGACGATGAATTTCTGCTGCGCCTGCTGGACAGCTATCCGCCGGGAGCTGCGCGGCAGACCGCCGCCTGGCGCCTGGCGATGGCGGCGCAGGCGATGGATGGCGCGGCCGTGTTCACCATCGACGCCTGGTGCCAGCGCATGCTGCGCGAACACGCCTTCGACAGCGGTCATTCCTTCGACGAAGACCTGCTGGCCGACGAAGGCGAACTCACCACGCAGGCCGTGCACGACTTCTGGCGGCAGCAGGTCTATCCGCTTTCAGGGGCGGCGCTGGACGGTGTGCTCCGGGTATGGCCGGACGTCGGCACGCTGGAGAGTGAAGTGAAATCGCGGCTGCGCGCAGCCCAGGCCGGGGCGGCGCCGGGTGTTGTCAACGACGCCTCGCTGCTCGCCCTCTGGCAGCGGGTGGGCGAGCCGCAGCAGGCGCAGGTGAGCACACTCAAGGCGCAATGGGCCGAACGTGTCGCGGGCATGCGGCAATGGCTGTGCGCGCTGGTGCAGTCCGAGACCAACCCGCTGAGCAGGAATAAATATGGTTTGAAAAGCGTTTGCGGCTGGTTTGATGCGCTGCAAGCCTGGCTGGATGACCCCGCGCAGCAGCAGCCCGATCTCGACGATAAGGCTTGGGCCAAGCTCACGCCCGAAGGCTTGCGCGCTGGCTGCAACCAGGGCAAGCAGGTGGAGCCGCCAGCGGTGTTCAACGAGGTCGAGGCGCTGCGCGCGGCGCTGGCCGATCTGCCCGAGCTCGTTCCCGAACTGCAGACCTACGCGGCCACACAGGTCGATGCCCGGCTGCGGGCGCTCAAGGCGGCCAGCGGCCAGTTCAGTTTTCACGACCAGCTCGAACGTCTCCATGCGGCGCTGGCCGGGCCGCAGGGCGAGCGGCTGCGCGCGCGCATACTGGAGCAATATCCCGTTGCGCTCATCGACGAATTTCAGGACACCTCGGCGCTGCAGTTCAGCATGTTTGATCGCCTCTACGGCATCACCGCGGCGCAGACCACGCACAGCGCCGTGCTGCTCATCGGCGATCCCAAGCAGTCGATCTACGCTTTTCGCGGCGCGGATATCGCCAGCTATCTGCACGCGCGGCAGGCCACGCAGGGGCGGCACTCAGCGCTGCAGACCAACTACCGCTCGACCGCGGAGGTGGTGCACAGCGTCAACCGATTGTTCGAGCGGCGTGAGCAGGCAACGGGCGCGGGGGCAGGCGCGGGCGCTTTTCTGTACCAAGACGATAAGGCGCCTGATGCGGACAACCCCGTGCCCTTCATCGCGGTTGGCGCGCGCGGGCGGGCCGAGCAATTGATTTGCTCCGAAGGGCCGGTGCCCGCGCTGATCTGCAGCGTGCATCAGGAGCTGGAATCCAAGCGCGATGCGCGTGAGCGGTTTGCCGCGCACGCGGCGGCGCGCATCGTCTGCCTGCTCAACGATACGCAGGCTGGTTTCCGTCAGGCCGACGGGGGCTTTGCGCGTCTGCGCCAGTCTGACATTGCCGTGCTGGTGCGCGATGGCGACGAGGCTCGCGCCGTGCGCCGCGCGCTTCAACGCCGGGGCGTGGCTTCGGTTTATCTGTCGGACCGCGATTCGGTGTTTGCCTCGCCAGAAGCCGCCGACCTGCTGCGCTGGCTGCGCGCCGTGGCCTCGCCGCGCGACGGGCGTCTGGCCCGCGCCGCATTCGCCGCCCCAACGCTGGGGGCAACAATCGACGAACTGGCCGCGCTGGCCACCGATGACGACGTGTTCGAAAACCGGCTGGCTTTGCTGGCCGAGTTGCAGGCCATCTGGCTGCGTCAGGGAGTGTTGCCCATGCTGCGCCAGACTCTGCACCGGCTCGATCTGCCCGCCCGCTGGTTGAGCGAGGAAGACGGCGAGCGCCGCCTGACCAATGTGCTGCATCTGGCCGAACTCCTGCAGACCGCCAGCAGCACGCTCGACGGCGAGCAGGCGCTGATTCGCTGGCTGCAGGAGCAGATGGCGGGCCAGTCCACCGAAGAACAGGTGGTGCGGCTGGAAAGCGAGGCCGATCTGGTGCGCGTGGTCACCATCCACAAGTCCAAGGGGCTGGAATATCCGCTGGTGTTTTTGCCGTTTGCCACTGCCTTCAAAGAGGCGAAGGACGGCGCCGACGACCGCGAGCGCCTGCGCGAAGACCTGCGGCTGCTCTATGTGGCGCTGACCCGCGCGCGGCATGCGCTGTGGGTCGGCATCGCCGCGCTGAAAGTCGGCAGAGGATCGGACTGCGTGCTGCATCGCAGCGCCATCGGCTATCTGCTGGGAGGCGATACGCCGCGCACGGGCGCCGCCATTCCCGGCCTGCTGCGCGAGACTTTTGGCGACAGCCCGGCGGTGCAGTTCGTCGATGCGGCGCAGGACGCCGATCTTCAGCGCTGGCAGGCTGCTCACTCCGCCCCGGCCTTGATCGAACCGCCCAATTATCACGCCCAGTTCGAGCGCAACTGGAGCATCGGCAGCTTCTCCGCGCTGGTGCGCGATCTCACCCCACGCTCGATCCAGCAACCCGCCTTGCAAGCGGCACTGCAAGACGAACTGTGGACAGCCGAGCCGAGCGTGGAACAGCCAGCCCTTGCCGCCGTTCAGCCGTCTGCCGCGCGCCATCGCTTTCCGCGCGGCGCGCTGGTGGGCAAGTTCGTGCATGAACAACTGGCCTGGCTGGGCGAGAACGGCTTTGCGCTGTCAGCCCAACAAACGCAGGACAGCCTGCTGCAACGCTGCGCCCGACAGGGTTGGGATGGGCCGCGTTCGGCTGATTTGCTGGAGTGGTTGAGCGAAGTGCTGACCACGCCCTTGCCGCCGCTGAGCGCGGCGCTGCCCGAGATCGACACGCTGCTGGCGGAGATGGAATTCTGGCTGCCGGTCGAGCGTGCCCGCGCGGCCGAGATCGACGCCCTGTGCCAGCGGCACATCCTGCCGGGCCGAGCCCGCCCTGAGCTGACCGAACGCACCCTGCACGGCATGGTGATGGGTTTCGCCGATCTGGTGTTCCACCACGAAGGTCGCTACTGGGTGCTCGACTACAAGAGCAATGTCCTCGGAACGGACGACGCCGACTATTCGCAGCAGGCGCTGGAGGCCGCCGTGCTCGAACACCGCTATGACGTGCAATGCGCGCTCTATATGCTGGCCTTGCATCGCCTGCTGCGGGCCCGGCTGCGCACCGCCTACGACCCACAAACGCAGCTTGGCGGCGCGATTGATCTGTTTCTGCGCGGGGTTCGCGGGCCGCAGTCGGGCTGCGTGCACATTGCGCCCGATGGGGCCTTGCTAGGCGCGCTCGACGCCCTCTTTGCCCAGCGTGAGGAGCTTGCATGAAACCTGCCCCACCTATCAGCCCGAATGCGCCGACCCAGCGCGTTCTCGACGTGCTGCACGACTGGGCAGAACAAGGCGTGCTGCGGCGGTTGGACGCTGCGCTGGCCCGCTTCCTGGCTGAACTCTGCCCGCAAATGCCGCCAGAGCTGGCAGTAGCCGTGGCGCTGCTCGCCGATCTGGAAGGGCGCGGTCATACCTGCGTGCTGCTGGGCGAATTGCCGCAACACCTCATCGCCTTGAAAGAGCGCGCCGCCACGGCTGGCGCGCCTCCCCTGTCACCCGATGTGCACTGGCCCGACGACGGCGAGCGGCTGCTGCGCGAGTGCCCGGCCGTTTACTGCGAGGGCGAGCCGGACTACGGCGCGCCGCTGGTTTTCTCAAGGGAATGCAGGGCCGCCCCAAACTCCCTTGACCCCCTCGGGGGGCGCGGCAGCCCGACCCTGGGGGCGATCGAGGCAGGACGGCTGTATCTGCGCCGCTACTGGCGAGACGAGAACACCGTGGCCACGCGGATTCACCAGCGCCTGCAGCTCGAAGCTGCGGTCGATGCGCCCGCTGCCGCGGCCCTGCTGACACAGCTTTTCCCGCCTGCCGACGATGCGGAAGTGGACTGGCAGAAACTGGCGTGCGCGCTGGCGCTACGCGGACGTTTCACCCTGCTCACCGGTGGCCCCGGCACCGGGAAAACACATACCGCGGCGCGGCTGCTGGCTTTGCTGTGGGCTACGAGATCCCAGCCCGGCGCGCTGCGCGTGGCGCTGGCAGCTCCCACGGGCAAGGCCGCAGCCCGGCTCAAGCAGTCCATCGACCGCGAGCTCGCCAAACTCACCGCCCTCCCCGGCGTGGCCGAACTGACGCAGCGCCTGCCGCCCGCACGCACCCTGCACAGTCTGCTCGGCGCGCGGCCCGATACCCGCCGCTTCGCCCGCAACGCCGCGCAGCCGCTGGAGGTGGATGTGCTGCTGGTCGATGAGGCGTCCATGATCCATCTGGAAATGATGGCCGCGCTGCTCGACGCCTTGCCACCCACGGCACGGCTCATTCTGCTGGGCGACAAGGATCAGCTCGCTTCGGTGGAAGCCGGTGCGGTGCTCGGCGAACTGTGCACCGGGGCGGAGCAGGGACGCTATACGCCGCAAACGGCGCAGGCGCTGCAAACCCTGTGCGGCGACCGTATTCCTCAGCCCTTCATCGACCCCGCCGGCCCCGCGCTGTTGCAGCGGGTGGTGATGCTGCGCAAGAGTCATCGCTTCGGCGGCGCCATCGGGCAACTGGCCCTGGCGGTGAACGCGGGCGACGCCGAGCGGGCGCAGGCGCTGCTGCAGCAGACCGACGACGCGGCGGTGCGGCTGCTGCCCGCACCCAGGTTACTGGCGCCCGTTTTGTTCCCGGTGCCAGCCCCGGCGCTGGTCGAACTTGCGGTGCAGGGTCGCGATGGCGCCAAGGGCTATGCCCACTATGCCGACTTGCTACGGCAGGGGCCGAAGGCTGAGGCAGATTGGGACGCCTGGGCGCAGCGCGTGCTGCAGGCTTTCGATCAGTGCCGCGTGCTGTGCGCGGTGCGTGAAGGGCCTTGGGGCGTGCACGCGCTGAACGAGGCCATTGCCGCGCGGCTGGACGCGCTCGGCCTGCTGCACGGTCGCGGCGCGTGGTACGCGGGTCGCCCGGTGATGGTCACGCGCAACGATCACGATCTGGGCGTGCTCAACGGCGATGTCGGCATCGCCTTGCCAACTGGCACGCAGGGCTTGCGGGTGGTGTTTCTGCAGGGACAGAGCCAGCGCTCGGTCAGCATCAGTCGTCTGGCCGATGTGCAGACGGCTTTCGCCATGACGGTGCACCAGTCGCAGGGGTCGGAGTTCGATCACACCGTGCTGGTGCTGCCCGAGCGTCACGCCGGGCTCAGCCGCGAGCTGATCTACACCGGCATCACGCGCGCGCGCCGCTTTTTCACCCTGGCCTGCGCAGACATGCAGACGCTGCATGAGGGCATCCAGCGCGTCACGCACCGGGCCAGCGGATTGCTCGCGCGCATCGATACACTGCCTGCATGAACAAGGCCTTTGTCCGCGAACAAACCGCAGACGCCGACGACGACGATGACGGCGGCGCCCAACTCCCGCCGCTGCCGCCGGGCGGCAAGAACTACCTCACGCCTCAGGGCTACGCTCGGCTGCGCGCCGAACTCAAAGCCCTGGTGGAGGATGAGCGCCCGAAGGTCGTCGAGACCGTGTCGTGGGCGGCTAAGAACGGCGATCGCTCGGAAAACGGCGATTACATCTACGGCAAAAAACGTCTGCGCGAGATCGACCGGCGCATCCGCTTTCTCACCAAGCGGCTGGACATCGCCGAAGTGGTCGACGCCAGTCTGCAGCACGGCAATGATCAGGTGTTCTTCGGCGCCACCGTGCGCTACGCCGACGATAAGGGGTCGGAGCACACCATCACCATCGTCGGTATCGACGAGACCGAGCCGCTGCAGGGCAAGATCAGCTGGATTTCGCCGGTGGCGCGTGCGCTGCTCAAGGCCCGCGAAGGCGACAGCGTGAGCCTGCCGACTCCGGGCGGCATGGCGACGCTGGAGATTCTCGAAGTGACCTACCCGCCTCGCGGCTGAGGTCTGCGTCCAGCCTTGTGTGCGCTCAGGAGTTGCCTGAGCCCAAACCTGCGGTGCGGTTTTTCGCCCGGCTGGCGCGCACCACAAATTGCAGGCGACGCAGGGCGCGCAGCACGTCGGCCAGATGCTTGCGGTCGCGCACCTGGACGACAAAGCGCAGCTCGGTGGTGGCCTGCCGCGTGTCTTCGTCCATGGTGACGTGGGCGATGTCGCTGTCGTGCTCGCTGATGGCGGCAGCCACGCGGGCGAGCACGCCTTTGGTGTTTTGCACGATCACGCTCAGGCCGGTTTCGAAAGGCCGGGTGCATTCTTCCGCCCAGCTCAGATCGATCCAGCGGTCCGGGTCTTTCTGGAACAGACGGCGGGCGATGTCGCAGTCTTGCTGATGCACGATCAGGCCTTCGCCCTTGCCCAGATAGCCGATGATGGCGTCGCCCGGAATGGGACGGCAGCAAGTGGCGTAGCGCACCGAGATGCCTTCGCTGCCGTCAAGCTGCAACGAGGTCTGGGCGTCGTGGGTGGCACGGCTTTCCAGACGTTCGATGGTGTCGAGCAAGGGCGCGGACAGGGCGTCCTGCGGGGAGACGAGCGCCACCACGCGCTTGGCCAGAATGTCGGCCACGCGTTTGCCCAGGCCGATGTCGGCGTACAGATCGTCGCGCGACTTGAAGCCCGTCCAGCGCAGCAGTTTGTCCCACACGGCGTCGTCGAGCGTGGGCAGATCGAGATGCTCGTGCCGCAGCGCGCTTTGCAACAGACGACGTCCCAATTCGACCGACTCGGCCTGCTGCGTGGTACGCAGCGCGTGTCGAATCTTGGAACGCGCTCGCCCGGTGCGCACAAAGCTCAGCCAGCTCGGATTGGGGCGCGAGGCCGGCGCGGTGATGATCTCCACCACATCGCCGCTGCGCAACTCGGTGCGCAAAGGCACCAGCGCGTTGTTCACCTTGGCTGCTACCGTCTGGTCACCCAGGTTGGTGTGAATGGCATAGGCAAAATCGACCGGCGTGGCGCCGCGCGGCAGCGCCAGAATGCGCGACTTGGGCGTGAACACATAGACCGCGTCGGGCGCCAGATCGACCTTGACGGTCTCCAGAAAGTCGGCCCAGTCGCGGTTCTCGGTCTGGATGTCCAACAGAGATTGCAACCAGGCATTGGTTTGCGCCTGCTGCGGGGTCGGCTTGTCTTCCGGTGTTTTGTAGAGCCAATGGGCGGCCACCCCGCTCTCGGCAATGCGGTGCATCGCCTCGGTGCGGATCTGAAATTCGACGGGATTGCCGTTCGGCCCGATCAGCGTGGTGTGCAGCGACTGGTAACCATTGGCTTTGGGGATGGCGATGTAGTCCTCGAACTTGCCCGGCATGGGCTTGTACAGGCTGTGAAGCACGCCCAGCGCCCGGTAGCAGTCGAGCACATCGGGCACCAGCACGCGAAAGCCGAAAATGTCTTGAATATGCGCAAAGCTCAGATGCTTGCTGCGCATCTTGCGGTAGATGGAATACAGCGTTTTTTCACGGCCGAACAACTGCGAGGGCACTTGCGCCTCGTTCAGTGCAGCCTGCGCTGCCGCCAGAATCTTTTCCACCAAACCGTGCCGGTTGCCACGGGCAGCCAGCACGGCGCGCGACAGCACGGCGTAGCGGTTGGGGTGGCTGTTGGCAAAGCCCAGATCCTGCAGTTCGCGGTAAACGAGATTGAGCCCGAGGCGGTGCGCGATGGGCGCGTAAATGTCCATCGTCTCGCGCGAAATGCGCACGCGCTTGTTGGCCGCCATCGCCCCCAGGGTGCGCATATTGTGCAGACGATCGGCGAGCTTGACCAGGATGACGCG
>CALBRU010000229.1 GCA_937927695.1 uncultured Thiomonas sp.
AGGGCGAAAGCGGCGCTGTGCTGCTGCTGGCTGGAGCAGGTGTTCCAGTGCCCGCTGACTTCGACGCCAGCGCGATGGGCGAGTCTTTGCACCGCGCCCGGTTGCCGCTATTCGTCCTCGCCCTGCCGGGTCTGCCGCCCGAGAGCGCGGCGCTTTTGAGCACTGCGGCGCAGATCAGCGGCGGCGGTTTTTCTGCCGTGACTGCAGGTCAGACCGGCGCGGACAACTGGCACGCGCTCTATGCGCGCGGCATCGCCCGCCTGCCGGTCGGTGCGACCGGCAGGGCGCAGCAAATCACCGCTTGGCGCGAGCTTTACGGCCTGTTCCTGCTGCCCGCGCTGGCGCTGCTGTTTTGGCGCGAGCGCCCGCGCCTCGTGTCGCCCGCGGTGGCCCTGCTGGGCCTGGTGCTGGTGCTCGGTCTGCCCCTTGCACCGCCCGCGCAGGCGCAGCCGCCCGCCTTGGTTTCGAGACCGGACACACTGCGCGCCGAACACGCAGCCTGGCAGGCCTGGCGGCAGGGCGACTTCGCGCGCGCGCAGGCGCTATATGCCGCCTTGCCCGGCTACGCGGCCCGCATGGGCGAAGGCGCGGCGGCCTATCGGCAGCGGCAATACCAGGTCGCGGCGCAGGCCTTCCACCGCGCCTTGCTGCAGGCCGACACGCCCCAGCAGCGCTTCGCTGCGTTCTACAACCTGGGTGATGCCAGCCTGTACCTGCCCGGACGCACGCTGGAAGCGGTGCAGGCGTTCGACGCCGCGCTGCGCATCCGCCCCGGCGATGCCAACGCCCTGCGCAACGCCCGGCTGGCGCAACGGCAGTACGAAATCGAGCATCCGCCGAGCGATCTGGTGGGTATCGCCAAACGCGCGCCGCCCGTCCACCATTCACGCTTCGGCCAGCAGGGCTCGAGCACGCCTTCGCAACTGCGCCGCAAGCCGTCCAAGCAGGCTTCGGCGCCGCTGCAGCAGGCCGCACCGCTGGCGCCCCGTGGGCAGCTCGCCACGGAAAATGCCGTCTCTGCCGCCGCCACCGCGCCCTGGCAACCGCCCACGCTCGACTGGGCCGGGGCCGACAAGCGTCTGCAACTGCTGCGCGACGACAGTGCCGAACTGCTCGCCCGGCGTGCCGCCATCGACACCCGCGCCGCAGCGCAGGAGCGCGCCCAATGACGCTGGCCCGCTCCCTCGCCGCGCTGGCCCTCGGCCTCGGCCTGCTTGCAGCCGCCCGCCCCGCCGCCGCGCAGGGCAGCCTGCAATGCCGCACCGAGCCCGCCGCCGCCGTGCTCGGCCACCCGTTGCACTGGACGCTCACCGCACGCGACCTCGCCGCGCCCCTGCCCAGCTTCACCCCCGCGCAGTTCGCGCCCGACTGGCTGCTGACCGATCAGCAAGGCGCCAGCGGCAGCACGGACGGGCATAGCGAGCAGACCGCCACCCTCACGCTCTATCCCCTGCGCAGCGGGCGCTTGTCCCTGCCTGCCGCGCAAGCAGGTAGCGAGCGCTGCCCAGCACAAAAGCTAGACGTCCGCGCAGCCGCCAACGGCGAAGCCTCGCTGCAATGGCGCACCCGCATGGCGCCCGCCCGTCCCTACGCCCTGCAAGCGCTGCGCGTGGAACTGTGGGCCATCGGCGGCGGCAATCTGGCGTGGAGCGCGCCGCAGCCGCGCAGCGCGCAGGCGCAGATCGCACCGCTGGCCGACACCGTCCGCAGCGAAGTCATCGACGGCGCGCCGCAACTCGTGCAAGTGTTCGCCTGGCGCGTGCTGCCCTTGCAGGCGGGCGAGGTGAATGTGGATTTCGGCCTGCTGCGTGCCCATGCCTTCGGCAGCCTGCGCGTTTACGCCCCGCCGCCGCTGCGCTTTACCGCGCGGCCCTTGCCGCAGTGGTGGCCTGCTGATGGCCTGATCGGTGCGCCGCAACTGCAGCTGCTCTCGGCCCCGGCCAAGCTGCCCTTGGGCGACACCACCGCGTGGCGGCTGCGCTTGTCCGCCCCCGGCCTCGACCGGGCGCAGGTGCTGCGCGTTGCAAACCGTTGGGACGCCGCGCTGCCCGCCCGTTTCGGCTCCGCTGGCGTGCAGGTAACCCGCGCCCAAAAATCCTCTGCCGAAGCAAGCGACGCCTGGGACATCACCCTTTACCTGCGCCCGCAAACCGCGGGTCGGCTGCAAGCGCCCGCCCTGCGGCTGGATTATTTCGACCCCCATACCGAACTGCCCGCCACCACGCGCTGGCACCCGCCGTTGCTCACCGTGGTCGATGCCCGCCCGCTGCATCTCGCCATCGGCCTGGGCGGCGCCGCAGCGCTGCTCTTGCTCTTGTTTGCGCTGCGTGCAGTGCACTGCTGGGCCTGCCGCACCCGGCGTCACCGCCGCGCCCTGCACGCCGTGCAACAAGCCACAGACGCCGCCGCGCTCAAGCAAGCCTGGCTGGCACTGCCGCCCCGGCGCGGCCAGCCACCCGCCGACACCCTCGCACAATGGCTAAGCGATTCAGCCCTGCCGCCGCCGCATCCCCTGCACCCCCTGGCCGAGCGCCTACAGCGCCAACTCTACGGGGTGCTCGCAGAGCCCGACTTCGCCGCGCTGCGCCGCGCTTTGCACGCGGCGTTGGCGACGAGGCGGAAAACGACAGGCTCCTAGGGAAACACTGAAAAATTCCTCCCCCGCTCGCGGGGGAGGTTAGGAGGGGGAGATAAACGCTTGATTCATGGCGTTTTTCCCCACCCCAACCCTCCCCACGAGTGGGGAGGGAGATTAAATCAGCGCCTCCCTAGAGCACCACCTTCACCATCGGATGACTGGTGAGCGCGCGATACAGATCGTCGAGCTGCGCGCGGCTGGTGGCGCGGATGGTGCAGGTGCAGCTCAGATAGTTGCGTCCGCTGGAAGGGCGCAACTCCATCGTCGCCGGATCGAAGTCGGGCGCGTGCTGCAGCACCACGGCGGCAATCGCATCGGCCAGACCGTCCACATTGGCGCCCATGATCTTGATGGGGAAATCGGACGGATATTTGATAAGACTCTCATCGCTGGGCGGGGTGGAAATCGGGTTCATGGCAATCTCATCGGAAAAATCGGGCGTTGAATGATCCGGGCAGGCGCGGCGCAGCGGGCCAGCCCTTCAAATCAGAATCAGTCATCAGTAATGCGGCGGCAACTCGTCCCACAAACTCGCGGGCGTAGAAGCCGGATCGTCCGCACGCTGGCGCTGCAACTGCCCCACCTCCCGCAACAAATGCGCAATCTGGTCTTGCTGCTTGACCACCAAAGTATTGAGCGCGTCAAGCAGGTCTTCCGCATAGCCGAACTTCTCTTCCAGCCGAGTCAGGCGGGCATCCACTGCGGGGTCCATCTCGGGACGAATCGGGGCGGGGCTCATGGCGGATCAAAGGCGGAGAAAGAGATATTTAAGCAAATTCGCACCCGCCGTGATTGGCCTTTGCCTACACGAAGCACGACATAAGCTCGCGTGCTGAAGGCGATCATTTCCGACTGCAGTGGGAGTGATGAAGACTTTTGAGGAATTTGACCAGGGCCCTGGATGCACGAACAAGTTTGCTACGAAGCTAGACCTGACCCAATACTGTTTACTACTGTTTACTGCCTGTTAGACGCCGAGCGTAATGAGGCTAATTTGTGGCTTCATCTGAGTTCTCCTGAGGCATAACGTCCGAGTTCAGGGGCGCGCCGCCGATAGGCGGAGCGTCCCCCTGGAACGAAGTGTTAGACCTCATAGATGTCGATAGAGGCAGGGGCGATCAGGCTTGACGAGCGATGCGACTTGACTGAGGGATTGCTCATCCGCACGCTGTAGCCTTTGCTGACCCACTCTGGAAGGTCTTTCTCGTCCTTCACCCTTTGGTAGTCCTTCTCGAAGCGCGTGAGACTGACGACGTAGTGATTGTCTTCGTGCAGATGTGGCGTGAGGATCGTTCCAACGGAGCGACCGCGTTTGACTACATAGCGAAGTTTTCTCATTTGTTCTGCCTTCGTTGAATTGGCGATAGATTTGGTGTGCCGTTTGAAATTGCACTCGTAGCATAGCGGCCGAATATTGGAGATATCGTCGCTTCCGCCTGCGGTGACGGGAATGATGTGATCTTTGGTCCAGACGGTTCTGTAACGACTGTCGGGACGAAGTGGAATCTCACGCCAGAGCCGCTTGCAATCGGGGCAACGTGGCGTAGCGGAGAGCAAACCATTCCATTGAGCGACTGTATGAGTTCCGCCATTCCTTTTGAGTCGTTCAGTTCGGACCTTCGCACGTTCGTTGCGGCAGTCCATGCACCGATCCCATGAATTAAATCTTGTGCCGCCACATTTGGTACAGGTTCGCATGAGGTCTAACGTGCTAGCTCAGGGGCGCGGAGCCGGCTTGCCGTCGGAGCGTCCCTCTGGAGCGGCGGGTTAGCAGGATTAGTCAGTGAGCGCACGTTTGAGATTTTTCTGCTCACTGGTTTTTTCGATACCGCCATCGAGTATTAACGCCATAGGTGACCCAATAGCCGCTGCATAAACGCTTTGAGATCGTTCCCAAACCAAACCATCGGTTATGCGTTTTACGGTGAGGGGTACGCCAGAAAAATAATCGGCGGGACTTTCGGAGAACACAGTACCTCTGCGCACTTTTACGCTACCCAGGTAGTTCAGGTCTTGGGAGAAAACATCGTAGTAGCTCTGGTTGCCTTTGATCAGCCCGCCTTGAATCACAGACTGAGCAAGAATGTCTGATGCGACGCTCTTTCTTCGCCCCGGCGGCTTCAAAGGCAACAGCTTTTCAAGGGTTGGGAATAGAGGAGTGACACTGTCTAATGTGCGAAGGGCGGCACCGACATCTGAGCCTTCAAGCATCCTTTGGAGTTCTTGAAAACTATCTGGGCTTGATGACACAAGGTTTGTTACGTCTCCGTCAAGCAAACTCAGTCGGTGTTTACACGCGAGCCCGTTTTTCCCTGCTTGGCATGTACAGGTTGATTTGACGTTATCGCCCACACGCCAGAAAGAAACTCGGTACGGCTCGGCTGCGCTGCCTTGGACGAGAAAATCAATACGTTCAGGTTGAGAGTCCATAGAGCGATCCTGCTAACGTTTGAGTTCACCGGCCTGCGCGGCTTTTCGCGCAGGTCCGGTGGAATGATGGGTTGGGCATCGGAACTGACACTGCACGAAACCAGACTGTTTGGTTTGGCTACTGAACTGCGACATAAATGCTCTCGCAGATCTGAACGATGTAGGTCAGAGACTGGTCAACGTCTGGCTTAGTAATTGGCCAGCGCATGTTTGGATAGCTGGGATCAACGTCAGCCTCGTGTGCGATCTTGTTTCGTCGGTCCACTATGAGCTTGAGTCGAGATTTGACATCCTGTTCAGGCATCGACAATTGCAGCGCAACCTGCTGCCAAAGCTTTACGTCTGAGAATAGGCGTATTGCATCTGCGATCTTATCGGGCTGTTGAAATGAGAGGTAACTGTGCCGCTCGCGGATATCGGCCTCAAACCACGCGTATCCCGTGGCACGCGCGAGTACCGAATCCATCGCGACACGGTACTTCAGAAATGCTGGAGTGGGAGGGCGCCTGCCATCAAATACAGCAACCATTCCCAGCACTGTAATTTCGTGAACGTAGTAATCGAGGGCGCTTACCCCAAGGACAAGCTGAGCTCTGAGTAAGTCCGAGGAGTCTACAGCGCTTGTCGTTAGCGACGACAAGGCGTTATGAAGCCCGCCCAAGTGGCGAGCGCGGTCCATACTTGTTCGGAATGCTTCAATGGCCCTGATCATATGACGTGAGGGTCATGATGCGATCTGCCGCGTCTGAGAAAAGATCGCGGAATTGGTGCATTGATTTCTTCGTGCGCTCAAGGACGACTCCAGTCTGCTCTAGCTGTGCGTCGCTCAGCGCGAATACGGGAACCTTATGTTTCTGAGAGAGGGCGATTAGGCTGTTGAAGTTCGACATCTGCAATATGGGCTTACCGGGAGAGATGCCGATGCTTTCGTAAGCAGCATCGGGCATTAGCATGTCAGCGGCCTTGAGTGCAGGAATCAGCTTTTCTTGGACTCCACTTTCAATCTCGTCGATCCATTTCTGAAACGCTGCTGATGGCGTTTGTCCTTCCCTGAGCCGATACTTCTGCACAACTGTGCCCAAGAACTTTGGATTAACAGTTGGGAATGGGTAGGTGGCCTTTTGAAGGACTGCGACGCCCTGAGCCTGTTTGGCCCAGGCCCTCCACTTTGGAAGTACGGAAGCAAGGGAGTCGGTTGCCATTACCGAGAAGTAGTCAGGCGCCATCGGAACCAAAAAGAAGTCGCTCGTCATCAAGAGGTTTTGGTTGATCGGACCAAGGCTTGGGCTCATGTCGACCAAGATGTAGTCGATGTTGTACTTCAGCGCAGTTAGTCGAAATAGATGATGTAGCGACCCTGGAAGATTCTGAAGAGTTACAAGTGATCCGGAAAGTTCTTGAGCAATCCCAAGTGTTACTTCGTATTCAGCCAGCCCGATATGCCCCGGTATGAGATACATGTTTGGCTGGCCATCTATAGGCTCACAGGTTACGGGCTCTATGGGCGCGGGGCGCGATTCGAATGCCGGGGCAAGCCCATCGCGGATGTTTCGGACACCTCCAGATTCGTAAATCGTAGTGAATTCGTCAGAGCCCTTGAACCCTAAGACCATTCCAGTCAGGTTGCACTGCGGATCGCAGTCCGCAAGAAGTACCTTCTTACCTTTTGCAGCCAGCATCCAACCGAGATTGAACGCGGTTGTGGTCTTGCTTACGCCGCCCTTATGGTTAAAGAGGGAGATTTGAATAGCCATGTGAGCAGGTTCCTGTGAAAAGGTTGTCGGCGTAGAGCAGGATCAATTTGTGGTGAACAAGGGTGGCGGATAGAGGCCCAACGTAATGTATACCGCAAAGTATGCGTAATAAACTGGGACGTGCGGGATATTCTGGTCATCGTCTTCCTCGTCAGGTGGCTTGCAGACTGGGCTTCAGGCCGGCCGACTGCGCAAAAACACAGGTATAAACGAACCATGAAACCCGGCATGCCTGTCGAGCGCTCGGTCCGCCTGCTCGATCAGCTTTGCGAGCGTGTGCGATATTTGCACTATAGCCTCAGCACCGAGAAGACGGATGTGCATTGGGTGCGCTTGTTCAACAAGCGCACCCAATGCACCAGGGCTCTATGAAAAGCCGCCCAGGCAAGCGTGGGGTCAGGTCTGGCCCCATAGCATCAGGTCGAGGTCCCTCGAAACCAGATGCAACGCATCGCCGTTGACCTGCCTCCTCTTCTGCTTGCTGTAGTAAGGTGCGAATTTCATCAATTCGTCCTTCTTGCCGAACCATGCAGACTCTTCGCCCCAAACACCTCGTCGCCTTTTTTGTGGCTTTCTTGCTCGCCTGGGGCGTGGCGCGGGCGGCGACCTTGGAGCAGGCGTCTGCCTTGTTGGATGCAGGCCATCTGACGCAGGCCGACCACGTCATCGCTCAGGTGCTGGCGGATAAGCCGAATTCGGCGCAGGCGCATTATCTGGATGCGCGTCTGCTAGCCGCCGAGGGCAAGTGGCCGCTGGCTGAGCAAGAGCTGGAACTGGCGCGCCGCCTCGATCCGACCTTGAGCTTCGGGCCGCAGGATCAGGTTCAGGCGCTGGCCAATGAGGTGCTCAAGCATCAGTGGAAGAACCCTGCCGGGCTGGCGGGTTACGGCCAGGCGGCGCTGGCGGCGCTGTTCGTGCTGATTTCTGGCTATCTGGTCTTCGGGGTGATGCGCCACCGGCGGCAGCCGCCCAAGGTCTGAGCGGTGCCGCTCTGCGCGGCCGGGCGATTTCTCCCAATCAAGGTTTGGGTTTCAGGGTGGTGACGGTGTAGGCGCCGTCGATCTGCTGCGCGCTGAATTCCACCGTGTCGCCTGCCTTGAGGCCGTCGAGCAGTGCCTTGTCACGCACGCGGTAGTTCATGGTCATCGCGCCCATGCCCAGCGCGGGGATGGGGCCGTGGCGCAGGGTGATCTTGCCGTTGACGGCGTCGATTTTGCGCACCACACCGAAGGTCTGGTGTTCGCCTTGCGCGCTGGATGGGGCGGCTGCGGCGGGCGCGCTGGCGGGCATGCCCTGCATCATCTGCATGTGTTGCGCCATGCCTTCGGGGGTGGAGTGGTCGTGGTCGGCGTGGCTTGGCGCGGCCAGGGCGGGCGTGCAAAGTGCTGCGATCAGGGTGAGGAGAAGGGAGCAGGTTTTCAGCGGTTTGTTCATGGTGGGTTCCTTTGCAGGGGTTGAGGAAGGGGAAAGGGGAAAGGGCGGTCAATGCGCATGCTGCTGGGGCTTGCGCACTTGCAGCGTGTCTTGTGTGGCTTGGGGTTCGGTGGGATCGGTGCGCGCGGGCGGCAGGTCGGCGGTGGGCACGGCGTGGGCTTGGGTGCCGGGCGGCATGCGGTACCAGCCGGGATCGCGGTAGTCGCCGCTGGCGAGGTCGTCGCGCACCTTGAGTACGCTGAACATGCCGCCCATTTCCACCGATCCGTAAGGGCCGCGGCCGGTCATCATCGGCAGGGTGTTGTCGGGCAGGGGCATGTCCATCGCGCCCATCTCGGCCATGCCGCTCGACCCCATCGCCATGTAGTCGGGCAGCAGCTTTTGCAGCGCGGGGGTGAGGTCGTCCTGCTGCACGCCAATCATCGTCGGCACGCTGTGGCCCATCGCATTCATGGTGTGGTGCGATTTGTGGCAGTGGAAGGCCCAGTCGCCAGGGTTGTCGGCGATGAACTCGATGGCGCGCATCTGACCCACGGCGATGTCCACCGTCACTTCCGGCCAGCGCGCGCTCTTGGGCACCCAGCCGCCATCGGTGCCGGCCACTTCGAACACATGGCCGTGCAGGTGGATGGGGTGGTTGGTCATGGTGAGGTTGCCCATGCGGATGCGCACGCGCTCGCCGGTACGCGCCAGCAGCGGGGCGATGCCGGGAAAGGCGCGGCTGTTCCAGGTCCAGAGGTTGAAGTCGAGCATGGTGTTGACCTTGGGCACGCTCGATCCGGGGTCGATGTCGTAGGCGTTGATGAGAAAGGCGTAGTCGCGATCGACCGCCATCTGCCGCGGGTTTTTGGGGTGGACGATGAACAGGCCCATCGCGCCCATGGCCATCTGCACCATCTCATCGGCGTGGGGGTGGTACATGAAGGTGCCGCTTTTGCGCAGTTCGAATTCATAGACGAAGGTCTGGCCGGGCTTGATCTGCGGCTGCGTCAGGCCACCCACGCCGTCCATGCCGTTGGGCAGGATGAGGCCGTGCCAGTGCACCGTAGTGTGCTCGGGCAGTTTGTTGGTGACGAACAGGCGCACGCGGTCGCCTTCCACCGCTTCGATGGTCGGGCCGGGGCTCGAACCGTTGTAGCCCCAGAGCTTGGCGGTCATTCCGGGGGCGATTTCGCGCACCACGGGTTCGGCGACGAGGTGAAATTCCTTCACGCCGTCTTTCATGCGAAAGGGCAGGCTCCAGCCGTTGAGGGTGACGACCGGGTTGTAGGGTCGCCCGGACTGGGGATGGAGTGGGGCGGCGGTATCGGCGCTGCTGTGGCTGTGCGCCTCGGGCGCTGCGGCCAGGGCGGAGCGGTTGGCGGCGCCAGCGGCCACGAGGGCGGCAGCGGCGCCGAGGAAGTTGCGTCGGGTATTCATGGTGAGGGTCCTGTGAAGGGCCGAGCTCAATGGCTTGCGGCGGAAGGCGCGGCGGCGCCGGCGGATGCGGCGTCAGGCGCTGCGCCCAGTTCGGTATCCACGCCGAGTTGCGCGGACTGCCATGCTGCGTCGGCCAGCCAGTAGTCGCGCTGCGCGGCAATGGCGGCGCGCACCGCCTGCACCTGCGTCTGCGCGGCTGCGACGAGCTGAAAGGTGCCGATGAGCATGCCGTTGTAACGAAGCTGGCTCTCGTCGAGAACGGTCTGCGCCAGAGGCACGATCTGCTCGCGGCTGACGTTCTGCCGCTGCCAGGCGTTGTGGCGCTGGGCGTCGGCCTCGCGCAGTTGCGAAGCGGCGCGGCGCGCGGTGGCGATGGTGCGGTTGCGCGCAGCGAGCACGCGGTCCGCGGCAGCGCTGCGGCGGGCGTCGCCCAGATCGAACAGCGGCAGCGGCAGGCTGAGGTCGAAGCCGTTTTGCGGCGGCGCGTCGCTATACGTCTTGCGCACGCCGCCGAGTTCGACATGCTCGATCAGGCTGGTGTGACGCACCAGCCCGGCAGCTTGTGCTGTGGCCGTGTAGTCGGCGCGGGCGAGTTGCACGTCCAGACGCTGGTCGAGCGCGGTTTGCAGCGCCATCGGCGCGGCTGCGCTCGGCTGCTTGGGCACCTCCGGCAGTTGCGTGGGCAGAACGAGGCGGGCGGTTTGCTCTGCCGACAAGCCCAGCGCCTGCACCAGCGCCTCGCGGCTTTGCGCGGCGGCCAATTCGGCGCGGCTCAGGCGCAGCTGGCTGTCGGCGGCGAACAGGCCTTGCTGCGCCGCGTCGAGCTTGGTGAAGTTGCCCGCCTGCTGCATGCGTTCGGCGAGAAGAGCAGTGGCCTTTGCCGCTTCCACCACATCGCGGTCGTAGGCGGCAGTTTGCTGTGCCGCCACGGCGCGAACCCAACTCAACCGCGCCTGCGCCGCCGTGCGAAGCACCGCGCGGGCGAGGCTGAGCCGAAGTTGCGTCTGCTGCGCGTCGTTCAGGTGTGAACGCGTGGACAAGGTGAGCAGATCGAGCAGGCCGAAGCTCAGGTTGCGGGTGATCTCCACCCCGCCGCCACCGATGAGCAGGCGCTCAAAGCCAAAAACCGGGTTGGTCAGCCGGGCGCTTTGCGTGGAGTCGGCCGAGTCGGCCTGCGCCTGTGCGATCAGCGCTTGCAGCGCCGGGCTGCCGAGCAGGGCGATGCGCACCGCGTCGTCGGCAGACAGCGGTTTGGACAGCAGCGCATCGATCTGGGCTTGCGCGTCTTGCTGCTGCGCGGGGCCGCGCTGCAAGCGCAGCGGCGTGCCGGTATAGGGCTGGGTGATGGCGTTGACGGCCTGGAGCGACTGCCGGGTTTGCAAGGGCGCGCAGGCTGCCAGCAGCGCGGCTGCGGCCAGGGGGGCGAGCCGCAGCGTCCGCAGGCGTACCTGCGGTCTGGGTGGGTTCCACATGAATTGACACCTCATTCGAGCCGCGACAGCGCGCGGCGACACGATGCGCAGCGCAAGTCTTGCGACCCGCGCTGCAACCGGGACTCAAACGCGGGTCAGGCTCTGGGCGGGCGCTGCAGGGCGCGCAGATCGGCGCTGTGCCACGCGGTGTTGGCGGTGGAGGGGCATGAGTGCTGCGCGGCGTCGGTCAGCAGCAGGGTGAAGGCCGGGGGCTGAGCCACGGCTAGATGGCAGATCACGCAATGCTGGTGATCGTGAGAGCCGCAATCGGCTGGGGTATTGGCGTTGACATGGCAGCCCGGCATAGCTTCCGACGTGTCTTGATCTGCCGCCAGCGAGTGCAGACCCGCCATTGAGGTCATGTCATGCGCATGCGCCGTGGCCGTGGTCTGGGCCGGGGTTTGCACCCCGTCGCCCAAATTCATGCTGACCTGCGCCCAGCCGCGCAGAGGCAGCAAGACGAGCAGCAAGACCAGAATGGGACGCAGCAAGTGGGACATGCAACAAAGTCTAACCTAAGAATTCGCGGGCACACTGCCGTCATCAAACCCCCACAGAGCGTGCGGAAAATGGGTTTCCGCCCCGGCCCGGCAGGGAACTATTGGCCTTTAGCACTCTCTCACTGTGAGTGCTAATATCGAACACAAACAGGAGGATTCCATCCATGACCCACACTCAGTCAGCCGCAATCGTTCTGCGCCCGGCCCAGGTCGATGGCGCGTTTCCGCTCGCCTTGCCCAGTCTGGGCAACCTGGACGCCTATATCAGTGCCGTCAACCGCCTGCCCATGCTCAGCGCGGAGGAAGAGGCGCGGCTGGCACGCACCTGGCGCGAGCAGGGTGACAAGGACGCGGCGGGCAAGCTGGTGCTGTCGCACCTGCGGCTGGTGGTTTCCACCGCACGGCAATATCTGGGCTACGGCCTGCCGCATGCCGATCTCATTCAAGAAGGCAATATCGGCTTGATGAAGGCGGTCAAGCGTTTCGACCCGGCGCACGGCGTGCGGCTGGTGAGCTACGCCCTGCACTGGATCAAGGCCGAGATTCACGAATACATTCTGCGCAACTGGCGGCTGGTGAAAGTGGCCACGACTAAATCGCAGCGCAAGCTGTTTTTCAATCTGCGTTCAATGAAAACGGCCAATGCCGGCATGAACGAGGCGCAGATCGACGACATGGCGCAGGCGCTCAACGTCAAGCGCGAAGACGTGATCGAAATGGAAAGCCGCATGGGCGGCGCCGACATCGCGCTCGACCCCACGGTGGAAGACGGCGAAGAGAGCTACGCGCCCATTTCCTACCTGGCCGACAACACGCAGGAGCCGATGGCCGTGCTCGAAGCGCGCAGCCACGACCGGCTGCAGGTCGAAGGGCTTGAGAACGCGCTGGAACTGCTCGACGCCCGCAGCCGCGCCATTGTCGAGCAGCGCTGGCTGCAGGTGAATGATGACGGCAGCGGCGGCAAGACCCTGCACGAACTGGCCGCCGAATACGGCGTGTCGGCCGAGCGCATCCGCCAGATCGAGGTGGCGGCGATGAAGAAAATGCGCAAGTCGCTGGCTGAATTTGCCTGATTCGTTTGCCTGATTCGGCCGCCGTACCGTCTAAAAAAGCCCGTCGATGACGGGCTTTTTGATGTCTGTCGCACGCGCATCAGCGCCAGCGGCGTACGGCCTGCCGCAGCGCGGCCCATTGCGTTTTGCGCTGTCGGGCGTCGTGGGGCGGGGCGTAGCGCCAGCGTTCGAGTTGCAGCAGGAGCGCAATGGCGGCTTGCGCGGATTGGGGCGGGAGACTGTCGGCGTCCAGACGGGCAGGGTCGATGCGGTCCGCCAGGGTGCGCGGCGGGGTGGAGGGCCCACTGTCGATGCCGACCTGCTCCAGCTTGCTGCGCAGCAAGGCGTAGGTCTGCGTCCAGGGATCGTGCCTGCGGCGCTCCAGCGCCAGAAACGCGCCGCCGAGGGCGGTGGCCACCAGCAGGGTGGCGATGGCCAGCGCGGCCAGGGTGGCCATGTCGGGCTGGTGCAGGCCGAGCTTGTTCAGCAGGTCGATCTGGCGCTGGCTGCCGTAGTGCAGCACCCACTGGTTCCACGTGTTGTTGAGCGCGTCCCATTGGTTGCGCAGTTGCAGCAGGAATGCGGCGTCGCGCGGGCCGAGCGCGGCCACGCCCAGCAGGGGCTCGCGCGAGGTGAGGGTGGCGCCGCTGCGGTCGATGCGCGCCGGGTCAACCGCGGCGGTGGGGTCGGCGCGCACCCAGCCGCGTTCGGGCAGCCAGTATTCGGCCCAGGCGTGGGCGTCGCTCTGGCGCACCACCCAGGTATCGTCCACCGGGTTGAAGCGGCCGCCCTGGTAGCCGGTGACGATGCGCGCGGGAATGCCTGCGGCGCGCATCACCACGACAAACGCCTGTGCGTAGTGTTCGCAAAAACCGGCACGGCGGTCGAACAGAAACTGATCCACGCCGTCGCGCCGGTCGTAGGTGCCGGGATTGAGGGTATAGCGGAAGGGCTGGTTGCGAAACATCTGCAGCAGCGCTTGCGCGACGAAGGCGCCGCCCTGTCCGGCCGCCTTGGCTTGCGCGGCGAGTTGCCTGCCCAGCGCCACGCTGCGCGGATCGAAGCCCGCGGGCAGGGCTTCGTCGGCGCGCAGAGCGGGGGTGAATTGCGTAGGGCCGTAGCGAAACCGCGGTGACGACTCGACGGTGTAGCGCGAGAGGTGGTCGAGCGGCCGTCCGGTGACGAGTTGCAGGTCGGGCAGCCACTGCACCCTATATCCCTCGATCTCGGGAGCGGCCACCGGGGCGTCTAACGCGAAGACGAAGGTCTGCTGCGTGGGTTGCAGAGTGACGGTGTAGCGCACGGGCGGGCCGCTCAGGTGCAGATCGGCGGGCGGGGTGAGGCTGGCGCGGTCGCGCTGGCGCGGGTTGGGCAGCCACACGCCGTTGTCGAACAGACTCAGCACCGGGCCGCGCCAGTAAAGCTCGCGGTCGGGCGGGCGTGGGCCGTGGAACACCACGCGAAAGGCGACCGAGTCGTCTCGCGCCAGCTCGGCGATCTGCCCCGGTGACATACTGGCCGACAACCCGGTGATGGCATGCGCGCCGCTTTGCGGCAAGGCCCACAGCGGCGCGCTCAGACGCGGAAACACCATGAACAGCACGACCATGGCGGGCGCGCCCAGCGCCATCATCTTGAGCGCGGTGAGCAGCGACTGGCGCAACGGCGGCCGACCGGCGGGCAGATTGGCATTGACCAGTGCGGCCAGCATGCCCCAGGTGGCCAGCACCATGACCAGGGCGGTGCCCAACGATTGCGAGAACAGAAAGTTGGCGGCGATGGTGAAAAAACCGAGAAAGAACAGCACATGGGCATCGCGGCGCGAGCGCATCTCCAGGGTCTTGAGACCGAGCAGCACGCACAGCAGCGCAACCCCGGCATCGCGCCCCAGCACGGTGTGGAAGTCCCACAGGGTGATGACGATGGAGAACAGCAAAATGAGCACCAACACGCCGCGCCCGGGCAGCGGCGCACTGCGCCAGGCCAGCACCGCACGCCAGGCCAGCAGGCCGAGCACCAGCGCGCTCGTCCACCAAGGCAGATGGACGAACAGCGGCAGCATCAGCAGCAGCGACACGGCGAGCAGGAACAGGGTGTCGCGCGCATCGCGCGGCAGGGCGTTGCTGCGCTGTGTCCAGCGGGCCAGCAGCGTCTGGCTGGGGTTTAACTCCATTACGACTTGGCTCGCGGGGCGGCGGATTCGGGCTGCAGCAGGGGGCCGGGATGCAGCGCCAGCAGGCGCAGGCAGGCGGCGCGGTGCGCGGCGCCAGTGGCTGGCCTGACTTGCTGGGCGCCGAGCTGCAGGGCGTAGGGCATGCCGGTGCGGTCGGCAGCCAGCACCGAGGCGCACAGCCGCGACAGCCGGGCTTC
>CALBRU010000230.1 GCA_937927695.1 uncultured Thiomonas sp.
GCCGTTGCTCATCTTGAGCAGTTGCGCCAGATAGTCACGCTCGAATTGTTCGCGCGCTTCGGCGAAGGGCAGCAGGGTAGTGGGCTTGAGCCGCAACGCGCGCACCACCGACGTGGCCGGAATGCGGCTGGTGGTGCTCAGCGCGCAGCACTGCTCGACCACGTTCATGAGCTGGCGCACATTGCCGGGCCAGTCTTGTTGTTGCAGCAGATCGAGCGCGTCGGGCGTGAAGCCGGTGATGCGCCGGTGCAGCCGGGGGGTGAGAATCTTCAGCGCATGCTGCGCCAGCATGGCGATGTCTTCGCGTCGTTCGCGCAGCGGCGGCAGGTGCAGGGTGACGACATTGAGGCGGTAATACAGATCGTCGCGAAACTGGCCGAGGGCGATGGCGGCGTCCAGGTCGCGGTGGGTGGCGGAGACGATGCGCACGTCCACATCCACCGCCTGCGCCGCGCCCGGCGGCCGCACCTGGCGCTCTTGCAGCACGCGCAGCAGCTTGACCTGCAGGGGCAGCGGCATGTCGCCGATTTCGTCGAGAAACAGCGTGCCGCCGCTGGCCTGCTGGAACAGCCCGGTCTGCGCCTGACTGGCACCGGTGAACGAACCCTTGGCGTGACCGAACAATTCGGATTCGAGCAGGGTTTCGGGAATGGCGGCGCAGTTGATGGCGATGAACGGCCCGGCCTGCCTGGGGCTGGCGCGGTGAATGGCGCGGGCCAGCATCTCCTTGCCGGTGCCCGACTCGCCGCGGATGAGCACACTGGCCTCGCTGCGCGCCACCAGCCCGGCTTCGGACAGCAGCGCGAGCATGCGCGGGCTGGCGGTGAGGATGTCGGCGCGCCAGGCATCGTCCTTAGGCGAGGGCGCGGCGGCTTGCTTGGGCTGCAGTGCGATCGCACGCTCCAGCAGGGCAAGCAGCTCGCGCGCTTCGAACGGCTTGGTCAGAAAGCCGAACACGCCGCGCTGCGTGGCGTCCACCGCGTCGGGAATGGTGCCGTGCGCGGTGAGAATGATGACTGGCAGCGACGGGTCTTGCGCGCGGATGTGCTCGAACAGCGACAGCCCGTCCATGCCGTCCATGCGCAGATCGGTGATGACCGCGCTGGGGCGACTGGCCGCCAGGCTGCCCAGCGCCTCGGCGCCGCTGGCCGCGGTGATGGGCGCATAACCAGCCGAGCGCAGGCGGATGGCCAAGAGCTGGCGCAGGTCGGGGTCGTCATCCACCAGAAGAACGGTTGCGGGCATGGGACGGGATCAGCGGCTGCGGTTCTGAAGCTGGGTCTCCAGCGATTTGATCTGATCGATCTGCTTTTGCAGGGCCTGGACGTTTTTCTGCGCCTGCTGCAGGGCGAGTTGCTGCGCGGCATCGCGTTGCAGCAGGGTGATGAAGTTGCGCATTGCCACATCGTCAGCGCGGGCTCGCACACCTTCAAGCAAATTCTGTGCAAGTTCGGCGTCGCCCGACTCGCCGCGCGCCAGCAGCAGCATGGCGAGCTGCAGTTGTTCGGCGCCCCCGCGCCGCTTGCCCAGCGTCAACAGCCTCGCAGTCTGGCTCTGCAGCGCCGGGCCTACGGTCTGCGGAGTGTCGCGCAGCAGGCGGCCGAGGGTGGCTTCGTCGAGGCGATCGGTCGGGATTGAGCCGGAGGTCGTTGGTGTGGCCATTTGAGCCAACCGCGGCAGTTCGGCGCAGGACGTCAGCGCGAGCGGCAGCGCGAGGGAAAGAATGAAGCGTTGGCGTAGAAAACGTGGCAAGGTCATACCGGATTTTGAGCTTGGTCTGGGAGAAACACGCGAAACACCGCGCCGGGACCGGGGTGGGGCGCGAGCTCCAAGGTGCCGCCGTGCATCTGTGCGTACTGCCGCGCCAGCGCTAGACCGAGCCCGGTACCGCGCAAGGCGCTGGCCGGCTGGTTGCGGCCCTGGAAAAACGGTTGGAACAGCTGCTTGCGGTCTTCCGGCGCCACGCCTGGGCCCTGATCGCTGACGCAGATTTCAACCCCGCCTTCGACCCGATTGGCGTCGAATCCGATTCGGCCGCCCTGCGGGCTGAAGCGGATGGCGTTGACCAGCAGGTTCTCGAACAGGCTTTCCAGCTTGGCGCGGTCGCCCTGCACTTGTAGCGCAGCACAGCCGCACTCCACATGCACGCCCTTCGCCCGCAGCGTGAGATGATTGCGGCGGATCAAACTGGCAAGCAATAAGCGCAGCTTCACCGGGCCGATCTGTAGCGGTTCGGGGTGATGCAGCGCGCTGTCGTAATGGATCAGGCTGTCGATGCGGTGGTGCAGGTCGCGCACATTGCCGCGCATGATGCGGGTGATCGACTGCTGCTCGGCGTTGAGCGGGCCGGGCACGCCTTCGGCCAGCAAGTCCACGCCCTCTTTCATCGAGGCAAGAGGGGTCTTGAGTTCGTGCGACACATGCCGCAGCAACTGGATTTTCTGCGCCTCCAGATCGGCCAGCCTGCGGCGCAGCCAGTCGAGCTGCACGCCCAGATCGACCAGATCGCGCGGCCCGGCCACGCTGGGCGCCTGATCGAGCTGCCCTTCGCCCAGACGGCGGATGGAGCGCTTGATCTGCCGCAAGGGCTGGCTGAGCAGCCAGGAGAACAGCAGCGCCAGACAGACCGACAGGCTCACGCTGGCCAGCGCCAGCCAGCCCAGCACCGACCACACGCGGTTGGAGACCTGCAGCAGCCGCGCTTCCAGCGCATCGACCAGGCCGTTGCTGTGGTTGATCAGCCTGTCGGCCGCCCCGCGCATGGCGTCGAATTGCGGGTTGAGCGCGTTGAACACCCTGGCCCCATCCTTCACCTTGCCCGAGGCCATGACCCCGGCAAACAGCGCCGCTTCCTGCGTGTTCAGGCTGTGGAGGGTGTGCTGCTGCTCGGGCGGCAGCGGCATGGCCTGGAGTTGAGAGGCATCTTGTACATAGGCCTCATGCGCCTGCTGCACGCCGCTGCATAGCGCGGCGTCCTGTAGCACCAGACACTGGCCGCTGGCCCGCTGCAGGTTGTCGATGTCTTGGGCGATCTGGCGTGAGGTGCGCGTGAGTTGCACCGCCACGGCCACCGAGCTGCGCGCCTGCGTGGCCACCTGATCGAACAGATACGCCGTGACCGAAAGCCCGATGAGCAGCGGCAGCCCCACCAGCGCAAAGCTCCACAGCAGCAGCGCGGAAAAGGAGATGCCCAGCGGCGCGCGCAGCTTGAGGGTCATGGCGGATTCGTTCGCGACTCTTGCGCGCTGTGTCAGACCCCGTAAGTGTCGCGGTACTGCTGCACTGCGGGCCGCCAGCGTGCCAGCTCTTGGTGGCCGCTGTCGGCCAGATAGGCGAGCAGGCTGTCGAGATTGGCGATGGAAATGACCGGCAGCCCGTACTCGCGGCTGACATGCTGCACGGCCGAAACATCGAGGGTGCGGCCCTCGATCGCGGCCTTCTCCTGGCGGTCGAGCGCAATCAGCACGGCAGCGGGTTCGGCCCCGGCGGCGCGGATCAGCCGCACCGACTCGCCCGTGGCCGTTCCTGCGGAAATCACGTCATCGACGATGACCACCCGGCCCCGGATCGGCGCGCCCACGGTGCTGCCGCCCTCGCCGTGATCCTTGGCCTCCTTGCGGTTATAGGCGAAGCCCACATTGCGGCCCAGCCGCGCCAGTTCCACCGCGACCACCGCACCGAGCGGAATGCCCTTGTACGCCGGGCCGAACAGCATGTCGAACGCCACGCCGCTACCCAGCAGGGCGCGGGCGTAGAACTGCGCCAGACGGCCCAGCATGGCGCCGTCGTTGAACAAACCGGCGTTGAAAAAATAGGGCGACTGCCGCCCTGCCTTGGTAGTGAAGTCGCCAAAGGCGATCACGCCGCTGTCGACGGCGAAACGGATGAAGTCGAGCGCGTTGGGCGCGGAAGCGATTGCAGGAGAAGGGGAGGACATGATGGCGGTGCAGGGTGGGGCGGCGCAGCAAGACGCGCCGCAGATTCAGAACGGCATTGTGCCGCAGGATTTCTCCCCGGCGCGTCAGCGGCTACAGTGCACACATGCTCGCCTATCGACACGCCTTTCACGCCGGCAACCACGCCGACGTGCTCAAACATCTGGTGCTGGTGCAGGTGCTCCGGCACATGAACCGCAAAGAAAAACCCTATTGGGTGATCGACACCCACGCGGGCGCCGGGGGTTACCCGCTGCACGAAGCCTCTGCGCAAAAAAATGCCGAGTATGCCGAGGGCATCGAGCGCCTCTGGAACCGCAAGGACGCGCCGGAGGCGGTGCAAGACTACCTCGCGCAGATTCGCGCGTTCAATACCGGCGGTTCATTGCTTTATTACCCCGGCTCGCCCGCCATTGCCCACCAGCTCATGCGGCCGCAGGACAAGCTGCGACTGTTCGAGCTGCACCCCACCGATCACCGCGTGCTCGACGCCACCTTCGGCGCGCAGCCGGGGGTGCAGGTACGCTGCGCCGACGGTTTTGTCGCCCTCAAAAGCCTGCTGCCGCCGCAAGACCGCCGCGCCGTCGTGCTGCTCGACCCGTCTTACGAACTCAAGACCGATTACGCCGCGCTGCGCAACACGGTCAGCGACGCGCTCACGCGCTTTGCCGTTGGCGTCTATGCGGTGTGGTACCCGGTGCTGCAGCGGCGCGAGTCGCACTTGCTGCCGCAACAGCTGCGCCGCATCGCGGGCCAGGCCGATTGGCTCGATGTGCGCATGCAGGTACGCGAACCCGACGCCAGCGGCTTCGGCCTGCTGGGCAGCGGCATGTTCCTCATCAACCCGCCGTGGACGCTGCACGCCACCCTGCGCGAGGTGCTGCCCTGGCTGACCGGGGTGCTCGGGCAGTTCAAGGGGGCGCATTTCGCACTGGAGCAGCAGGCCGGCTGATCCACCCTCAATACGCGGCCGATCTGTCAACTATTGTCAAAAGTTGGGTCGCAAGTCTTGCATTTGTCACAGAACGCGCCGACCATTCGGGGCGTGTGGGGATGCGTCGTCCCCGCCCTTCTTCCCCTGCATCTAGCGGCACGCCCGTGCCGTCCATCATCGACTTACCCATCCAGGAGTTCTCTATGGCAGTCAGCTTTGAATTGCACAAAAACGAAAAAGGCCAGTTCCACTTTTCGCTCAAAGCGGCCGATGGCGGCACGCTGCTGAACAGCGAGCACTACGAGAGCAAGGCCTCCGCAGAGAATGGCATGGCCTCGGTGAAAAAGAACAGCGTGCTGCCCGAGCGCTTTGAAAAACAGGTCGCCAGCGATGGCCGCGCCTACTTCACTCTGAAGGCGGCCAACCATCAGGTGGTGGGCACCAGCCCGATGTTCGCCACCGCCGACAAGCGTGATGCCATGCTCGCCCTCGCGCACGCCGAGGCCGAGCACGCCGCCGTGCACGATCACACCTGAAGTGTTTTGCACCGTGCGGCTTGACCCTGCCCAAAACGGGCGTCAAGCCGCGCCAATAGACTGGCACGGAGTCCACTTCACCGGAGTTCCTCCGTGCGTCACGTTCATATCGCCATCCTGGGCGCCGGCACCGCCGGGCTCACCGCGCTGTCGCAGGTGCGCAAGCACACCGACGACTTTGTCATCATCAACCACGGCCCCTACGGCACCACCTGCGCGCGCGTGGGCTGCATGCCGTCCAAGGCGCTGATCCAGGCCGACGACGACTTTCATCGCGGCAGCCAGCTGGCTACCCTGGGCATCCGTGGCGGCGAGGGCCTCGAGGTCGATCTGCCCGCCGTGCTGCAGCGGGTGCGCGACTACCGCGACGCGCGCGTGGCCGGGGTGCTGGGCGCCACCCACAGCCTGCAACCCGCGCAGAACATCGCCGGGCGGGCTCGGCTCGACGGGCCGGGTCGCGTCATCGTCACCCACGCTGACGGGCGCGAGGAAGTCATCACCGCCGACCGCATTCTCATCGCCACCGGCAGCCGTCCGGTCGTGCCGCAGGCCTGGCAGGCGTTTGGCGAGCGCATCCTCACCACCGACGATCTGTTCGAGCGCGCCGATCTGCCGCGCCGCATCGCCGTGGTCGGGCTGGGGGTGATCGGCCTTGAACTGGGGCAGGCGCTGGCGCGGCTGGGCCTGACGGTGCACGGCTTCGAGCTGCGCGCAAGCCTCGGGCCGTTGACCGATCCGGTCATCCAGGCCGAGGCGCAACACCGCATCGGCGCCGAATTTCCTCTGCATCTGGGCCGCGCCGTCGATCTGCGCGAAGGGGCTGCGGGCACGCTGATCGTGGACAACGGCGAAAACCCGGTCGAGGTCGATGCCGTGCTGGCAGCCATGGGGCGGCGCACCAACACCGACGGCCTTGGGCTTCAGACGCTGGGCGTGCCGCTCGACGCCCGCGGCCTGCCCGACTTTGACCGCAACACCCTGCAGATCGGCGACCTGCCGGTGTATTTCACCGGCGACGTGAATGGCGAGTTGCAAGTGCTGCACGAGGCGTCCGACGAAGGTTTCATCGCCGCCTTCAATGCCCTGCATGGCGCGACGCGTTTTCGCCGCCGGGTGCCGCTGGCCATCGCCTTTACCGATCCGCAGATTGCCGTGGTCGGCCAGACCTGGCAGGCGCTGCAGGGGCGGTCGTTCGCCACCGGTGGCTTTAACTTCGCCCAGCAGGCGCGCGCCATCGCCATGCTGCGCGCAGCCGGACAATTGCATGTCTACGCCGAGCCCGGCAGCGGCAAATTGCTGGGAGCGGAAATGTGCGTGCCTGGCGCCGAGCATCTGGGGCACCTGCTGGCGCTGGCCCTGCAGCGCGACATGACCGTGGCCGAACTGCTCACCCTGCCCTTTTATCACCCGGTGCTCGAAGAGGGTTTGCGCGCGGCGTTGCGGGTGCTGGCGCGCGCGGTGTATGGTGAAGCGCCGCTGGAAATGGCGCGGCTGTAAACACTGGACAAACTTTCTTTATTACCGCTTCACAGGACTTTGACATGACGTTCGATCTCGCCATCATCGGCGCCGGCCCGGCCGGTCTGTCCATGGTGCGGGCGCTGGCTGGCAGCGGCCTGCGCATCGCCCTCGTCGAGCAGCAAAGCGCAGCCGCGCTGGCCGACCCCCCTTTCGACGGCCGCGAAATTGCGCTCAGCCTGCGCACCCTGCGTACCTTGCGCGAGTCCGGGGTGTTCGACCATATCGCGCCCGATCAGGTGTTTCCGCTCGAACACGCCGTGGTGCTCAACGGAAACGATCCGCATCCCATGCGCGTATCGCCGCTGCGCGGCAAAACCCAGCTCGGCGCTCTCGTGCCCAATCAGCAAATCCGCCGCGCGGTCTGGGCTGCGGTGCAGGGCCAAAGCGAATACACCCTGTTCGACCAGACCCGTCTGGGCGCGGTGCGCACTGATGCGCAGGGCGTTGAACTCGACCTCGAGCCGGCGCAGGCATCGGCGGCCGCCGGCCCGGCCCAGACTATCCGGGCGAAGCTGTTGATCGCCGCCGACAGCCGGTTCTCCGAAACCCGGCGCAAGATGGGCATCGGCGCCGATTCGCATGACTTCGGCAAGACCATGCTGGTGTGCCGCATGCAGCATGAGCAGCCGCATCACCACACCGCGTGGGAATGGTTCGGCATCGGCCAGACCGTGGCCTTGCTGCCCTTGTCCGAGCACCTCTCGTCCGTGGTGCTCACCCTGCCGCAGCATGAGATGCAGGCCTTGCTGGAACTGCCCGACGCCGACTTCGAGCGCGACATCACCCGGCGCTATCAGGGTCGTCTGGGCGAAATGAAACGCGCGGGCAGCCGTCACACCTATCCGCTGGTCGGGGTTTATGCCCAGCGCTTTGTCGCACCGCGTTTCGCCTTGATCGGCGACGCCGCCGTGGGCATGCACCCGGTCACCGCGCATGGCTTCAACTTCGGGCTGCACGGCGTCGATTTGCTGTCGCGCGAAATTCTGGCTGCCTCGCGCGCGGGCACCGACATCGCCGCACCCGAGCGCCTGCAGCGCTTCGAGGCGGCGCATCGCCGTGCGACGCGCCCGTTGTATCTGGCCACACAGGCCATCGCCACGCTCTACACCGACGACCGCGGTCCGGCCCGCCTGGTGCGCAGGCTGGTGCTCGATGCGTCCAGCCGCATCGGCCCCCTGCGCCTGGCCATCGCCACCGCGCTGAGCGAAGACGGTTTGAGCCTGCGCGGGCTGTTGCCGCGCATGGCCTGAACCGATTTACAGCGCGTCGTGCAGCGCGCGGAAGGCGCCGCCCTGCCGCGCCAGCAACTCGGCGGGCGCGCCGGTTTCCACCACCCGGCCGGCTTCCATCACCAATACCCGATCCACTGCCGCAGGTAGCGCGGCGATGCGGTGGCTGATCAGCAGCACGGTTCGGCCCTGCATCAGTTGCACCATGTCGCGCAGCAGATCGCGCTCGGTCAGCGCGTCCAGGCCCTCGGTGGGTTCGTCGAGAATGAGCAGCGGCGCGTTGCGCAGCAGCGCCCGGGCAATGGCCACGCGCCGCGCCTGTCCGCCTGACAGTCGCATGCCGGCTTCGCCCACCCAGGTTTCATACCCCTCGGGCAGCGCGGCGATGAAGTCGTGCAACTGCGCCGCTTTGCACGCCGCGATGACTTCGTCTTCCGTGGCCTCGGGTTTGGCCAGCATGAGGTTATCGCGCAGGGTGGTGTTGAACAGATAAGTGTCTTGCGACACCACGGCGATGTGCGCGCGCAGCGCCTCGCCCGGCCAGGCGCGCAGGTCGTGGCCGCCGATGCGCACGCTGCCCTCCTGATAGTCCCAGAACCGCAGCAGCGCCTGCACCAGCGTGCTCTTGCCCGCGCCGCTGGGGCCGACCAGGGCGACGCGCTCGCCCGCGCGTAGCTGCAGGCTCAGGCCGTCGAGCGCCCAGGCCGCCTCGCCGCGCGCGCCGGGGTAGCGCAGCCGCAGGCCGTCGATCTCGATATCGGCGCGCTCCCACGACGGCACGGGCATGTCGGCGGGCTCTTCCACCTGCGGCCGGGCGTCGAGAATGCCAAACACCCGCCGCGCTGCGGCCAGGGTCTCGCCCAGCATCTGCAGCGCCAGCGGCAGCGGCAAAACCGCCTCGAAACTGGAGAGCACGAACAGCGCCAGCATCGGCAGTTCGGCCGGGGTGATGGATGCATCGGCCACCAGCGGAATGGCCAGCAGCAGCGCGGCCCACATCGCCAGATTGGCGCACAGCCCGAGCAGCCCTTGTGACAGGCCGGTGGCGCGGCTGAGCTGGCGTTGCTGGCCGATCATGGCATCGGTCAGCGCGTCGATGCGCTGCGCCTGCCGCGCCGCCCCGCCATACACGCGCAGCTCGCCCAGCCCTTGCAAGCCATCGACGGCAGCGCTGCGCAATTCGGCGCGCAGCGTCACCAGCCGCCGCCCTGGGCCATGCCCCAGACGGAAGGTGAGCAGGGGCACGGCCCCCCCGGCGAGCAGCAGGAACAGCAGGGTGGACGCCGCCACCCGCCCGCTGTAGAGCGCCATCATGCCCAGAATGAGCGCGCCGCCCAGCAGCGCCACGCCCACGGGCACGAGCACGCGCAGATAGAGGTGGTTGAGCGCGTCGATGTCGCTGATGAGGCGGCTGCTCAGATCGGCGCTGCGCAGCTCTTGCAGCCGCGCCGGGGCCAGCGGCTCCAGCCGCCGGTAAAACCACACCCGCAGTTCCTGCAGCAGGCGGAAGGTGGCTTCATGGGTGATCAGACGTTCGATGTAGCGCCCGGCGGTGCGGGTGATGGCCATGCCGCGGATGAAGGCGGCCGGGGTGAAGTAATCCATCGTCGCGCCCGCCAGCCCGACCAGCGCCATCTGCGCGATGAACCAGCCCGAGGCCGTCATCAGCGCCACATTGGCCAGCAGGGTGAGCAGCGCGGCGAGCGCGCCCCACAGCATCCAGTTGCGATAGGGCAGAAACAGGCCGACGAGCCGCTTCAAATCGGCGCGGGCTTGCGGCAGATCGAAATCGGGCGGCAGCGGGTTCCAGCGCATCAGACTTGCTCCTCGGCAGCGGGCTCGTGGGCGCGCACCAGCCGGGCAAAGGCGCCGCCTGCGGCCAGCAGATCGGCGGGCGCACCCTGCTCGATCACGCGCCCGGCTTCGAGCACCACTACGTAGTCGGCCTGCAGCACCGTGCTCAGGCGGTGCGCGGCAAGAATGACACAGCGCTCTTTTGCCAGGGCCAGAATGGCCTCGCCGACCTGCGCCTGCGTCTGGGCGTCGAGCTGCGCCGTGGCTTCGTCGAGCAGCACCAGCTTTGCTGGCTTGAGCAGCGCCCGCGCCAGTGCCAGACGCTGCACCTGTCCGCCCGACAAGCCCAGACCGCGCTCGCCCAGCGGGGTGTCGTAGCCCTGCGCCAGCGCGGCGATGAAATCATGCGCCTGCGCCGCGCGGGCGGCGCGCTCGATCGCTTCTTGCGGGGCGTCGGACTGGCCCAGCGCGATGTTGTCGCGCACCGTGCCCTCGAACACATGCGGGCGCTGCGGCACCCAGGCCACATGCCGCAGCCAGTCGGTGGCGTCGAGCGCGGTCAGCGGCGTTGCATTCACCAGGATGCGCCCGGCCTCGGGCTGCACCAGCGCCATCAGCGCATGCAGCGCGGTGCTCTTGCCCGCGCCGCTGGCGCCCACCAGCGCGGTGAGGCCGCGCGGCATGGCGGTAAAGCTCACTGCGTCGAGCGCGGGCGGCAGATCGGCGGCGTGGCGTACCGTCACGGCGTCAAAGCGAATCCGTACCTCTTGCGCCGCGTCCAATTTCTGCGTGCCGCCGGTCGCCTGGGCGTGCGGCGGAATCGGGGTGTCGAGCAGCTTGAGCAGGTTCTGCGCCGCGCCGATGGCCTCCATGCGGGCGTGGTAGAAAGTGCCCATATTGCGCAGCGGCAGGTAAAACTCGGGCGCCAGAAGCAGCACGAAAAAGCCGTTAAAAAACTGCATCTCACCGTAAAACAACCGAAATCCGATAAAGACGGCCACCATCGCAATGCTGATGGTGGACATGAATTCCAGCGCCACCGAAGACAGAAACGCCACCCGCAACACCTTCATGGTGCCGATGCGGTACTCCTCGGTGAGCGCGGCCACCACCTCCGCCTCGTGGCGGCTGACGCCAAACAGCTTGAGCGTGGTCAGCCCCTGCAGGCTGTCCAGAAACCGCGCGCTCATGCGCGAGAGCAACTGCCATTGCTGCTGATTGAGGGTTTCCGTGCCCTTGCCGATCAAAATCATGAAAATCGGAATCAGCGGCGCGGTCAACAGCAGCACCAACCCCGACACCCAGTCCTGGGGCAGCACGAACACCAGAATCGACAGCGGCACCAGTGCGGTGAGCGACATATTGGGCAGGTAGCGCGCGTAATAGGCTTCGAGCGCGTCGATGCCGGTCACGATGGTGTTGGCGATCTCGCCGCTGGACTGGCGCGTGAGCCAAA
>CALBRU010000231.1 GCA_937927695.1 uncultured Thiomonas sp.
CGCAGCACCCGCTTCAGGTCGGAAAGCAACTCGTCCAGCCCGTTTTCAGCCAGCAAAACTCGGGGGCTCACCGCCCGGGAACTTGGCCTTCCACACCCTTCACGTAGAACGTGATGCCGTGGAGGAATTTGTCGTCGGCCACCTGGCCCGCCGCCACCATCGTCTTGCCAGACTGATCGACGATGGGGCCTTTCCAGATGTTGAAGCTGCCGTTCTTCAGGCCGGCCTCGCGTTCGAGCACCACCTTTTTCAGCGCCTCCGGCACGGCGGGACTGATGTCCTGCAGTTGAATGGTGTCGTGCTTCATGCCCCACCAGTATTGCGCAGGTTTCCAGTCGCCCTTGAGCACTTCGGCGGTGAGCATTTCATACAGCGGCGCCCAGTTGATTGTGGCCGAGGCCAGATGTGATTTGCCGCCGAACTTGCTCATATTGCTGTCCCAGCCGAAGCCGTACTTGCCCATTTTGGCTGCGGTCTGCAGCACGGCAGGCGAGTCGGTGTTCTGGAACAGCACGTCGGCGCCCTGGTTGATGAGCGAGGTGGCGGCCTCGGTTTCCTTCGGCGGATCGAACCATTTGTTCACCCACACCACCTTGGTCGTGATCTTGGGGTTGACCGATTGTGCCCCGAGGGTGAAGGAGTCGATGTTGCGGATCACTTCGGGAATGGGCACTGAACCCACCACGCCCAGCACATTGGTCTTGGTCATGCCGCCTGCGAGCACGCCGGCGAGGTAAGCACCTTCGTAGGTGCGGGCGTCGTAGGTGCCGACATTCTTGGCAGTCTTGTAGCCGGTGGCGTGTTCGAACTTGATGTTCGGAAAGTCTTTGGCCACGCGCAGCACCGATTCCATATAGCCAAAGCTGGTGGCGAAAATCAGGCCGTCGCCCTGCTGCGCCAGATCGCGGAACACGCGCGCCGAATCCGGGCCTTCCGGCACGCTTTCCACGAACTGCGTCTTGATCTTGTCGCCGAATTTGGCCTGCAGCGCCAGGCGAGCCTGGTTGTGCGCAAAGCTCCAACCGGCATCACCCACCGGGCCGACGTAGACGAAGCCGACCTTCAGCGGATCGGTGGCATGCGCGGGCACCGCGCTCATCGCCAGCACACTGGCCACGGCCGCAAGCGCGACCAGCGGTTTTTTCAACATGGTTTTCAACATGGAGACCTCCATAAAAGTGATATCAAACTGTATACAAAAATTGTGCCCGCGTGCGCGAAAAGCTCACCCCCCGGGAGTGAACGGCTTGCCGATGGACGAAGGCATGTTGATGCGAATCCACAGCGGGTTGCGCGACATCAGCGCCAGCACCACGATGGTGGCAATGTAGGGCAACATCGACAGGAGTTGCGACGGAATCTGCACCCCGCTGCCTTGAAAAAAGAACTGCAGCATGGTCACCCCGCCGAACAGATAGGCGCCGAGCAGCACCCGCGCCGGGCGCCAGGTGGCGAAGGTGGTCAGCGCCAGGGCGATCCAGCCGCGCCCCGCCGTCATGCCCTGCACCCACAAGGGCGTGTAAATCACGGAAAGATAAGCCCCCGCCACGCCCACCAGCGCGCCGCCGCACATCAGCGCCAGCAAACGGATGCGCCGCACCGGGTAGCCCAGCGCATGGGCCGATTCGGGCGATTCGCCCACCGCGCGCAGCACCAGGCCGGCACGGGTGCGGTCGAAAAACCAGATCAGACCGAGGGCCAGCAGCACAGTGAGATACACCATGAGGTGATGGCGAAACAGCGCCGGGCCGATGAAGGGCAGATCGCTCAGCCCCGGAATGTCCCACGGCTGAAAGTTGGGCAGGGTCTTGCCCACGTAGCCGATGCCGATGAAGGCCGACAGCCCGGCGCCGAACAGCGTGAGCGCCAGCCCGGTGGCGTACTGATTGGTATTGAGCCAGATCACCAGCAGACCCAGCGCCCCGGCCATCAGGGCGCCCGCCACGGCCCCCGCGCCGAACGCCGCCCACTGGTTGCCGGTGTGCAGCGCCACGGCAAAGCCGATGACCGCGGCCATCAGCATCATGCCTTCGGCGCCGAGGTTGACCACACCCGATTTTTCATTGATCAGCAGACCGAGCGAAGCCAGCGCCAGCGGCGTGCCCGCGCTCAGCGTGGTGGCGATGAGGGATGCGGTCATGTCCATGTCAGTACGCGCCGGGCCGCACCAAGGCGGGCATCTCCCCCTCCCAACCTCCCCCACGACGTGGGGGAGGCGTGATGACTCCCTCCCCACTCGTGGGGAGGGATGGGGTGGGCATCCCCCTCCCAACCTCCCCCACGCGTGGGGGAGGTGAGATCACTCCCTCCCCACTCGTGGGGAGGGATGGGGTGGGGATGGCCCCCTCGTAGGACAGCGAACAAGGCGAGCATGGGGGCTGTCTCATTCTGAATCTCCTTCAGCGCCTGAAGCGGATACGGTGATTGATCAAGGTGTCGCAGGCCAGCAGCGAAAACAACAGCAGGCCCTGGAACACGCCGGTCATCGCGTTGGGCAGGCCCAGGCGCGACTGCGCCAGCTCGCCGCCAATGTAGAACATCGCCATCAGCGCGCCCGACAGCACGATGCCCACTGGATTGAGCCGCCCCACGAAGGCCACGATGATGGCTGCAAAGCCGTAGCCCTGCGAGACCTGGGGCGTGAGCTGCTGCAGCGGGCCGGTGGCGTCGAGCGCCCCCGCCAGCCCGGCGAATCCGCCCGACATCAGCAACACCGTCCACAGCGCCTTGCGCGAGGAATAGCCGGCGTAGCGCGCCGCACCGGGCGCCAGCCCGCCCACCTGCAGCCGGAAACCCTGCACGCTGCGAAACAGAAACACCCAGACCAGCGCCACGGCGACCAGCGCGATGGGGAAACCCCAGTTCAGCCGCGTGCCTTCAATCAGGTGGCCCAGCAGCGTGGGATCGGCAAACATCTTGGTCTGCGGAAAGTTGTAGCCCTCCGGGTCTTTCCACGGGCCATACACCAGGTAGTCGAGCAGGTATTGCGCGACATACACCAGCATCAGGCTGACCAGGATTTCGTTGGCGTTGAACCAGTCGCGCAGTGCCGCCACCAGCGCCGCCCACACCATGCCGCCCAGAATGCCGGCCAGCAGAATGGGCAGCACGATGGCATGCGAAGTGTGGTCGCCCGCCAGCAGGGCCACGCCGCCGCCGAAAATCGCCCCCAGGATGTACTGCCCTTCGGCGCCAATATTCCACACATTGCTGCGATAACAGGCCGCGAGCCCCAGCCCGATGAGGATCAGCGGCGTGGCCTTGAGCGCCAGTTCCGACAGGTTGTAGGCGCTCTTGACCGGCTCCCAGAAAAACATGCTCAGGCCGTGGACCGGGTTCTTGCCCATGGCCAGAAAAATGCCCACGCCGAAGGCCACGGTGATGCCCAGCGCCAAGAGCGGCGACAGCCACACCATCCACCTTGACGGCACGCCACGGGGCTCAAGTCGCAACATGGGCCACCTCCGTTGCGCCTTCTGCCGCGGTGGCTGGGCCTTGCGGCCACAGGCCGCTCATCCAGATGCCGATCTGCTCGACCGTGGCGTCGGCGCGGGCGATGGAGGGCGACAGCCTGCCGCGCGCCATCACCTGCAGCCGGTCGGCAATCTCGAACAGTTCGTCGAGTTCTTCCGAGATGACCAGCACGGCGCAGCCCGCGTCGCGCAACGCCAGCAGCTCGGCGCGGATCTGCGCCGCAGCACCCACGTCCACGCCCCAGGTCGGCTGCGCAACGATTAGCACACGAGGCCGACCGAGTATTTCGCGGCCCACGATGTATTTCTGCAGATTGCCGCCCGACAGGCTGCGCGCCGCCGCCTGCGGCCCGCTGGCCTTGACGCCGAAGCGCTGAATGACCGCCTGCGCCTGCTCGCGCAGGGTCTGGCGGCGGATCAGGCCCCGCGTCGTCGCTTCGGCGGGACGCGCGGTCAGCAGCATGTTCTGCTCCAGCGACAGCACCGGCACCGTGGCTCTTCCCAAGCGTTCCTCGGGGATGAAGTGCAGACCGCGCTTGCGGCGCTCACCCGGGCCGAGCGCGCCCACCGGCTCGCCCGCCAGCCGCACCGCCGTGGGCCGTGCGCGTCGGTCTTCACCCGACAGCGCGGCGAGCAATTCCTGCTGACCATTGCCCGACACCCCGGCGATGCCCAGAATCTCCCCGGCCCGCACTTGCAGCGAGAGGTGGTCGATGGCCACGCTGAACTCGCCATCGCCCGGCAGGGCCAGATCGTCCACCTTCAGCAGCACTTCGCCCGCCTGCGACGGGCGGTGTTGCAACTCGGGCGGATCGGCGCCGATCATCAGCCGCGAGAGGCTGGCCTCGGTTTCCTGGGCCGGATCGACGCGGCCGCTCACCCTGCCCCCACGCAGCACGGTGCAGTTGTGACACAGGCTGCGGATTTCGTCGAGCTTGTGGCTGATGTAGAGAATGCTGCATCCGTCTGCGGCAAGCTGGCGCAGCACCACAAACAGCTTTTCGACCGCCTGCGGCGTGAGCACCGAAGTCGGCTCGTCGAGGATGAGCAGCTTGGGATCGGCCAGCAGGCAGCGAATGATCTCCACCCGCTGGCGCTCTCCGACCGACAGGGTGTGCACCGGACGGCGGGGGGCGCAGTCCAGGCCATAGCGCGCCGAGATGTCCGCAATGCGGTTTTCGATGTCCGCCAGACTGACACCGCGCCCCAGTCCCAGCCAGATGTTCTCGGCGGCGGTGAGGGTGTCGAACAACGAAAAGTGCTGATACACCATGGCGATGCCCAGCTCGCGGGCCATGCCGGGGTTTTTCATGCGCACGGGCGTGCCGTTCCACACGATGCTCCCGGCATCGGGCTGCACCGCGCCATAGATGATTTTCATCAGCGTGGACTTTCCCGCGCCGTTCTCGCCCAGCACCGCGTGGATTTCGCCGCGCTGCACCGCCAGGCTGATGTCGTCGTTGGCCTTGACGCCGGGATAGGACTTGCTGATGTGTTCGAGCGCGAGCCGCATGGAAGAAATCGAATGAAGCGGAAAGACGGAATGCCGGATTGTCCTATACCTGATCTTGCGCAGATGCGGCTCGCCGCCCCAAACGATGCTGGCCTGATACTGGCTTTACCCCGGCCGGTATCGCAACTGCCCCAGCACATAGGTGGCCGCGACATTGCGTTCGTCGGCCAGCAGCATCCACGCGAACAAACGCTCGTGCAAGCTGCGTGCCATGTCTTGCCGCCGCTGCTGCACCGCGCCCTCGGCCCAGCGCCACACCACCACGTCCGCCGCAGTGCCGGGGGCGAAGTGGCCGATCTCGTGCTCCAGATCGAGCGCCCGCGCCGCGCCTCGGGTGGCCGCGTAAAGCCCCTGCCAGGCCGTCATGCGCTGGCCCTGCAGCGCCAGCACCTTGTAGCCATCGGCCAGGGTGCGCAACTGGCACAGGCTGGTACCGCCGCCCACGTCGCTGGCCGGGGCGACGCTCACGCCCGCAGTCTCGGCTTTGGCCCAGTCGAACAGGCCGCTGCCCAGAAAGAGATTGGACGAAGGCGAGAAGGCAATGCTGCTGCCGGTCTGCGCCATGCGCTGGCGGTCGGCGTCGTCAAGCCAGATGCCGTGCGCCAGAATGCTTCTACGGGTGAGCAGGCCGCGGCGGTCATACACGTCGAGATAGCTGCGACTGTCGGGAAATAGCTCTGCGATCCAGCGCACCTCGTCGCGGTTTTCGGCCACATGCGTCTGCATATACAGCCCCCCGGCGCGTTGGGCGTAGCGTTGCAGCAAGCCTCCAGCCATGCTCAGTTGCGCCGGGCTGCTGGTGGCGGCGAAGCGCGGGGTCACGGCGTAGGCGAGGCGGTCGACGCCATGCCAGCGCTCGATCAGTTCGATGCAATCCTGCTCGGCCTGCACCACGTCATCGCGCAGATCGGCGGGGCAGTTGCTGTCCATCAGCACCTTGCCGGTGATGAGCCGCATGCCGAGCATGCGGCCCACCTCGAACAGGGCGTCGCTGCTGGTCTTGTGCACCGTGGCAAACACCAGCGCCGAGGTAGTGCCGTGCGCCAGCAGCGCGTGCAGAAAGCGCTCGGCCCCGAGGCGGCTCTGCTCGGCATCGGCGTAGCGCGCTTCGGCCGGGAAGGTGTAGCGCTCCAGCCAGTCGAGCAGCGCCGCGCCGAATGAGGCGATGACATCGAGCTGCGGCGCGTGCACATGCGGGTCGATGAAACCCGGCAGCACCAGATGGCCGCGCCAATCGTGCCGCGCCCAGCTCGCGTCCGGCGGCTCGTCGGCGGAGCGCACCGCCTGCACCCGGCCCTGCTCGATCAGCAGCCAGCCGTCGGGCTCGAAGCGCACGGCGCCGGTGGCGTCTTCGTTCCAGCCGGGATCGCGCAGGAAGTAGAGGATGTCGCCGCGCAAGGCCGTGCGCGCATGGGCTGCGCCCGGTGCGTGGCCGGGGGCGGCGGAGGCTGGCAAAGTATCCACAGCAGTCGTTAATCGTCAGTCGGTCAGTCGGATGGGAACAGCGCGTAGCGCAGCAGAAACAGCGCCGCCACCACCCACAGGGCCGGATGCACTTCGCGTGCCCGCCCGGTCAGCAGCTTGAGCGCGGCGTACATGATGAAGCCAAACGCCAGGCCGTTGGCGATGGAGTAGGTGAAGGGCATGATCAGCGCCGCCAGCGCCGAAGGCACCGATTCGGTGATGTCGTTCCAGTCGATCTCCAGCAGCTCGCGCATCATCAGCCCGGCGACGTAGAGCAGAGCCGGGGCCGTGGCATAGGCGGGCACCACGGCGGCCAGCGGCGCAATGAACAGCGCGGCGAGAAACAACAGGCCCACGGTGAGTGCCGTCAGGCCCGTGCGTCCACCCGCCTGCACGCCGGAGGCGCTCTCGATATAGGCCGTGGTGCTGCTGGTACCCAACAGCGAGCCCGAGAAAATGGCCAGGCTATCGGCAAACAGCGCGCGACCGAGGCCGCTCTGGCCGTCCTTGGCGCCCTCCTTCAGCAGCCCGGCCTTGCGGGCGATGCCGGTGAGCGTGCCGGTGGCATCGAAAATTTCCACCAGCACGAACACCAGAATGATGTGGAAAAACCCGGCATGCAGCGCGCCCAGAATGTCGAGCTTGAAGAAGGTCGGCGCAATGCTCGGCGGCAACGATACGATGCCCTGGTACTTGGTCAGCCCGAGCGCCATGCTGGCCAGCGTCACCGCCACGATGCCGATGAGAATGGCCCCGCGCACCCGCCAGTAGTCGAGCAGCGCGATGAGCAGAAATCCGCCCGCCGCCAGCACCACGGGCAGCGACGCCAGATTGCCCAGCCCCACCTTGGTGGCAGGATTCGCCACCACCACCCCCGCGTTCGACAGCGCGATGATCGCCAGGAACATGCCGATGCCTGCGGCGATGGCGCTGCGCAGCGACTTCGGAATGCCCGCCACCAGCCAGGAGCGCACGCCGGTGATGGTCAGCAGAATGAAGATGCAGCCGGAGATGAACACCGCCCCCAGCGCCTGCTCCCAGGTGAAGCCCATGCCCTTGACCACGGTGAAAGCGAAAAACGCATTCAGCCCCATGCCCGGGGCCAGGCCGATGGGCCAGTTGGCGACAAAGGCCATGATGAACGTGCCCAGCGCCGCCGCCAGACAGGTGGCGACGAACACGGCGCTGGCATCCATGCCCGTGGTCGACAGAATCGACGGGTTGACGAAGATGATGTACGACATGGTGAGGAAGGTCGTCACCCCCGCCAGGATTTCGGTGCGCACATCGGTGCCGTGCTCGTTGAGTTTGAAAAAGGTGCTCAGGCTCATCGTCAGTCTCCTCGGTTGTTGTCGCTTCGTTCGTGACGGCGAAGTCGCTTGGTGCATGCCGGGTCGGCACGGGTTGTGGATCAGGTAGGGGTTTGCGCCTCAGACCGCCGTGTGTGCGCCGCCGGCCGCCTCGCGCACTTGCTCGCGCAGCCAGCGGTGCGCGGCGTCATGGTGGGCGCGGGCGTGCCACAGCAAGTAGTAGGTCAGCGGTGGAAACGGCACCGGGCAGGGCAGGATGACGACCGGCAAACCGGCGTCGATATAGCGCTGGCAAAAGCGCCGCCCCGTGGTCAACACCAGCAGGCTGCGCGCCACCAGCCCCGGAATCAGGTTGAAAAAGGCGCAGTGCACCGTGACGTTGCGCTGCAGCCCCAGGTGGTGCAGGTGCTGGTCGATCACGCCTTCGCCCACGGCGCGCAGCGGCGACGGCGCCACATGTTCGGCCTGAAGATACTGCTCCAGATCCAGACCCCGCCGCAGCGCGGGGTGATCGGCGGCGACCAGACAGACGATGTCGTCTTCGATCAGCGGCGCAAGGTGCAGATCCTGCGGCGGCTCCAGCCAATTGCCCAGCACGGCATCGACATCGCCAGCGGCCAGCGCGTGGCGGTAATCCAGCGTGGCCGACAAC
>CALBRU010000232.1 GCA_937927695.1 uncultured Thiomonas sp.
CGCAAGCGACACTATGCTGCCCTGGCTATAAGTGGCGTGTTGTTAGCTGGCGCAGCTTGGGCTTATCACCGTGTGCCTCAAATCAGCATGGCGCAATGGCTGAGCCATCCCTTGGACAGTTTGACCTATGCCCTTGGAGACAATCCGCATCCAGAGTCATTGGTGTTGCCGCCTAATCGACCCTTGTCTGCAGTGGCGCAGTTGGGACGGCAATTGTTTTTCGACCCCAAACTTTCAGCTTCTGGCCGCATGTCTTGCGCCTCTTGCCACGAGCCGGGTAACGGCTATAACCCTCCTGCAGGAAGCGGCCCTGTGATGTCTGGAGGGCCGTCGCTTACATCCTCGGGTTTTCGTCCCCCGCCTTCGCTGGCTTACCTCTATCGCCAGCAAAACTTTGCAATCGGCCCAGACAGCGAGACAAATGAGAATGCCACCCTTGGGCAACTCATCCTTGCCGCAGAAGGTTCCCGACGAGTGACGAAAACAGCCAGTTCGACGGGGCAAACTGCGCAAAATTTGGTCCCTCAGGGAGGGCTTTTCTGGGATGGGCGCGTCGACACGCTGCAACAGCAAGCTAACGGCCCTCTGTTTAATCCGGTGGAGATGGATGCAGGCACGCCAGAGCGAGTTGCCGGAATCATTGCTCACCAGCCCTACGCGAAAGAATTCGTGCAGCTATTCGGGCCCAATGTTTTCGGCAGCCCAAACCAAGTGGTGGCCGAAGTGCTCTCCGCCATCGCCCGCTACCAGATCGAAGACCCGAAGTTCCACGCCTTCAACAGCAAGTACGACGCCTGGCTGCAGGGCAAGGCGACTCTGACGCCGCAGGAAATGCGCGGCTACCTGGCGTTCAACGACGTGAAAAAAGCCGACTGCGCCGCCTGCCATCTCGACCAGCCGACCCCGGATCATCTACCACCGCTGTTCACCGACACGCAGTACGAGGCGCTGGGCGTGCCGCGCAATCCGCATATTCCGGCGAATCGGAATCCGCGCTACTTCGACCTGGGAATATGCGGCCCCTTCCGCACCGATCTGAAGAACCAGCCGCAGTATTGCGGCATGTTCCTCACCCCGACGCTGCGTAATGTGGCGCAGCGGCCGGTGTATTTCCATAACGGGGTTTATCGCTCGCTCAAGCAGGTGCTGGACTTCTACAACTTCCGCGACGTGCAGCCGGGCAAGATCTATCCCACCGTGGACGGCCGGGTGCAGAAGTACGACGATCTACCCCCGCAGTACCGCGCCAATGTGGACGTGACCGATCCGCCGCTCAACCGCAAACTGGGCGAACAGCCCGCGATGACCGCGCAGGACATGCGCGACATCATCGCTTTCCTGCACACCCTGAACGACGGTTACACGCCGCTCAAACCAGCTTCATAAGCCGGTCGCATCAAGCGCAGCTTCAAGCGGCCAGGGCCGGCGGGTTCAGCCGCTCGCACAGGCTGGCGAACAACTGCCGCAGGTCGAGCCGGGCGCCGCCGTGCAGATGCGAGCGCAAGGCGCCCTCGGGCGAAACCCAGTGCAGGGTGCCGATGCGGCGGATGGCGTAGCCGCGCTGATGCACGCCTTGCACGATGGCCCATTCGCTGCCCGCCTGCTCATGCAGCAAGACACGGCCGAGCGCGGCTGAAACGGCGTGGAGCTGCTCGGGCGTAAGCGCGGCCGGGTGCTGCGCAATGAGGTTCTGGAGAATGGGCAGATCCTGCAAAGTGCCGCTGAGCACATCGCCGCCGCCCTGGGCGAGCACCAGCGCGTCGGCCTGCTGCAACCATTGCGCGAGCTGCTGGGTATCGGACGGTTCAAGATGGAACAGACGCATCACGGTCTCCTGTCAAGTCGATTCGGGGGTGCAACAGCTTGTACGCCCAATGCGGTGACAAATCATGTGCTTCCGAGTGTGGGGCAGGGTTTTTGTGCGGCGCAACTTTGTGTCGAGGCGCTCGGCGTCTGCAGGACAATCTGCGCATGACCTCACCCGCTAGCGCCCCGCAGACCGAATCGGCCCGCATGCACATCGCCCCGGATTTCGCGGGCATGGAACTGCTGACGGCGCGTTATGTGCATCACCGGTTTGCACCGCATGTGCACGACACGTTTGTCGTGGCCTTGATCGAACAAGGCAGCGAGCGCTTTCGTTGCAGACGGGCGGAAGGCGTGGCGAACGCGGGGAGCCTCATCGTGATTCCGCCGGGAGAGGTGCATACGGGCCAGAGTGGCGGCGAGTTCGGCTGGGCTTACCGCGCGCTTTATCCGGCGCCCCAGAAACTGGGCGAACTCATGGCCGAGCTGCGCGACGGCGATGCGCGGCTGCCGGTGTTCGAGCGGGTGGTGTTCGACGACCCGGCGTTGTTCCGTGCTTTGCAGGGCTTGCACGCCGCGCTGATCGCCTCCAGCGATCCCTTGCTTCGCAGCTGCGCCTGGCGCGAGGCCATGACGCCGCTGCTGCGCCACGCCGGGGTGGTCGGGCCCTCCACAGGACGCGAGGATGCCGCCGTGCGCCGAGCGCAGGAGCTGTTGCGGGCCGACCTCGACGCGGCGTTGACCCTCGATGACCTGGCGCGCGAAGTGGGCCTGAGCCCCTGGCACCTCAACCGTGTGTTCTCGCGCAGCGTCGGTCTGCCGCCGCATGCCTGGCGCAACCAGTGGCGGTTGGCGCAGGCCAAACGCCTGCTGCGCGGCGGGCTGGGTCCGGCCGAGGTGGCGGCGAGCCTGGGCTTTGCCGACCAGTCGCATCTGCACCGGCTGTTCAAGCGAGCCTTCGGCGTGACGCCTGGCGCTTATATCCAGAGCAAGAATGTTCAAGACCGCATGGAGCCGTGCCGCTAGTCTGTCGGCATGACTTCGATTCCTTCTCCCTCGCCTCACCCGGCGGGACGTTCCACCGAATTTCTCCACGGCGCGCGCGATACCCTGCCGCTGTTGCTCGGCGCCGCCCCATTCGGGCTGATTTTCGGCGCGCTGGCATCGGCCAGTCCGCTGGGCATCGTCGGGGCGCTGGGCATGTCGGCGCTGGTGTTCGCCGGATCAGCGCAGTTCATCGCGCTGAGTCTGCTGGGCACCGGCGCCAGTGTGTTGGTCGTGGTGTTCACCACCCTGGTCGTCAATCTGCGCCATCTGCTGTATTCGGCCAGCCTGCAGCCGCAGGTGGCGCAGCTGCCGCAGCGCTGGCGGGTGCTGCTGGCGTTCTGGCTGACCGACGAAACCTACGCCGCGGTGCATCACCGCTACACGCACGACGACGGCGCGCCGTTCAAGCACTGGTACACGGCGGGGTCGGGCGCGGCGATGTACCTCAACTGGCTGGGCTGGACGGCGGTGGGCGCCTGGCTGGGGAACGCCAGCCCGGCCTTGACCCATCTCGGACTCGAATTCGCGCTCGTGGCCACCTTCGTCGGCATCGTCGCGCCGCTGCTGCGCGAACGTCCCAGCATGGCCGTGGCGCTCACCGCGGCGGCGGTGGCACTGGCGGCGCGCGACCTGCCGTACAAGCTCGGCTTGATGCTCGCCGCATTCGCCGGGGTGGCGGTCGGGGTGTGGATGGATGGTCGCCGCCGTCCGGCCCTAGAGGAAGAGACGGGAGAGGCGCGATGAACTGGAGCCTGTGGACGGTGATCGTCGGCATGGCCGCGGTGACCTTTGCTATCCGCTATACCCTGTTCGGGCTGGGCGGGCGGCTGAGGTTTTCGCCCCGGGTGCAGCAGGCGCTGCGCCATGTGCCGGTGGCGGTGCTCACCGCCATCGTCGTGCCCATGGTGTTGCTGCCCGACGGCCAGCACTGGAATTTGAGCTGGCGCAACCCCTGGCTGGCCGGGGCGCTGGCCAGCGCCGCCCTGGCGCTGGGCACGCGCAGGCTGCTGGCCGCCATCGCCGGGGGGATGGCGGTGTATCTGCTTTGGCGCTTCGGCCTCGGCCTTACTTGATCGAGGCCAGCTTCTTCTCGACCTCTTCCTGCGGCAGGGCACCTTCCATGCGGTCGCCGTCGGTGAAGATCAGCGTGGGGGTGGAAGAGATGCCGAGCTTCTCCGCGAGTTGCACATTGGCCTTGAGCGGATCGACGCAGGTGGCAGCAGCCTTGGGCGGCTGCACCTGCTTGTTCATCCAGTCCAGCCAGGCCTTGCTGCGGTTGGGGGCGCACCAGATGTCGCGCGCCTGCTGCATCGATTCGCGGCGGATGATGGGCACGACGAACACATGCAGCGTGACGTTGCTCATCTTTTCCAGCGTGGCTTCCATCTTGTGGCAGTACGGGCAGTACGGGTCTTCAAAAATCGCGATCTGACGCTTGCCGTTGCCAAACACCAGCTTGAACGAGTCTTTGAACGGCAGATCCTTCCAGTTCACCCGGCGCAGATCGTCGATGCGGGCCTTGGTGACGTTGGTCTGGGTCTTGGTGTCGAAAATTTCGCCAGCGAACAAAAAGGTGGCTTTGGCATCGGTGTAGAAAATCTTGCTACCCACGTCCACTTCATACAGCCCGGCATAGGGCGTCTTGATGATCTTGGCGCTGGCGGGTAGACCCGGCATGGCTTTTTCGAGCGCGGCACGGGTTTCGGCCAGGGTTTGCGCCATGACCGGCACAGACAAAAAGGCCGCAGACAGGGCAGCCCCGCGCAGCACGCGCAGGACGAAGCGGGAGAGCAAGGAGTTCATTTAGGCGGGAAGCGCACACACGCGCGTCAGGCAAGATAGGGAAGACCCGAAGCATAGCGGGTGAGCAACTGCCGGACGGGCGGCAGGGCATTGGCGGTCTGCAGACCCAGCGCGCGCAGCGGCCTGGGCACCCGGCTGCCCGCACCGTACAGCCGGGCGAGGACGTCGGTGGTGGTGGCGAGCGCCAGCACCTGTTCGGCCCGCGCGCGGGAATAACGTCGCAGCAACCGTGGGTCGTGCACGGCCTGGCCGGCGCCGCGCTGTTGCAGGGTGCTGGCCAGCACTTGGACGTCTTGCAGACCCAGATTGAGACCCTGACCAGCCAGCGGATGCACGCGATGCGCCGCGTCGCCAATCAGCACCAGATCGTCGGCCACGGTGCGGCGGGCCAGTTGGCGCTGCAGGCGCCAGGCTGCGGCGGGGCCGGTGGCCTGCAGCGGCCCGAGGTGTTGCGCGCGCAAGGCGGGCAGGTGAGCTTCGACGCGCTGCGCCAGAGCGTCCGGCGGCAGGGCGAGCAACTCTTGCGCAAGGAGCTCCGGGGCCGACCAGACCAGCGACAACATCGCCTGACCCTGCATCGGCGCCAGCGGCAGCAGGGCGATCACCCCGCCGTCGGCGAAGGTCTGGAAGGCGACGCCCTCGTGCGGTGCGGCGCAGAGGAAATTGGCCACCACGCCGCGCTGCAGGTAGTCGTGCGTATCCATCGCGATGCCCGAGACCTTGCGCACCAGGCTGTGTTCGCCGTCGGCGCCGATGAGCAGCGCGGCCTGCAGGGTGCGACCGCCATTGGTCTGCACCTGCCAGCCTGCCGCCGCGGGCTGGCGTTGCAGCCGCGCGGCCTGCGCCGGGTCGATCACAACCCGGCGCTCGAAGCGCAGCGCCAGATCGAGCGCGGTTTCGATCGCATCGGATTCGACGATCCAGGCCAGCGCTTCGCTGCGGGCGTCGCGGGCATCGAAGGCGAGTTGGGCGCCGTCGGCGCGGATGTGCATGGCCTGTACGGGCTGAATGCGCTCAGGCGGCATCTGCGGCCAGACCCGCAGCTCTTCGAGCAATTGCCTTGAGGCGGCGTTGAGCGCGTAAAGGCGCTGGGCATAGCCCTGGGTCGGCAGGGCGGCGGCCGGGCGCGCGCCCAGCAGGATGACATCGAGCCCGCTCTGGGCTAAGGCCAGGGCACAGGCCTTGCCTGCAATGCCGCCGCCGCAGATCAGAAGGTCGCAAGAAGGGGAGGACATGATGGAATGGCTGCGCTTGAAGCGCTGTATTTCTGGGAACTTCGGGCTGTCAGACAAGCTGCCTAAAATCAGCCGCCATGTTGACCGACAAAACCCGCATTGTGCCCCCGGCGCATCAGCGCATGGGCGTAATTCCCGCCCATGACTGAGGTCACTGCGCCGCAGCCCGACGCCCCCGTGCCGCGCAAGCGCTGGCCGATGCGTTTGCTCAAGGGGCTGCTGGCGGCGCTGCTGGCCGCGGTCATTCTGGTGGTCGGCGGCTTGAGCATTTTGCTGCTCACCTTCGATCCAAACCAGTACAAGGCCATGTTGATCCAGGTGGTTCAGGAGCGCGAGCACCGCACGCTGACGTTGCCGGGCACGATCGAGCTCACGCTGTTTCCGCCACTGACGCTGCGCACCGGGCCGTTCTCCTTGAGCGAGCGCGACTCTCCCACCGTTTTCGCGCGGGCTGACGACCTGCGGCTGCACCTCGATCTGTTCGCGCTGTTGCGGCGCAAGCTGGTGGTCGATCGGGTGGTGATGATCAAACCGCAGATTCATGTGGCCCGCGACGCGCAGGGGCGTTTGAACTTCGCCGACCTGCTGCCCGACAGCAAGCCCGAATCCGCGTCCCCGCGCAGCCCGCTGGGCCTGTCGGTGCACCGTCTGCAGGTGGAGCAGGGCGTGCTCTTTTACGACGACGACAAGGCCAAACTCCACGGCCAGTTCGACGGCCTCGATGTCGGCCTTTCCGGTCTGGACGGCGGCAACGCCGGGGCCTTCCATCTGCAGACCACGGCGCGCTTTGTCCAGCCCATGCTGGCAATCCGCATCGCCCTGCGCGGTAAATTGCAGGCCGACCCGGCGCAGCACAGTATGGCGCTGACCGATCTGGCGCTCTCAATGCAGGGCGACGTACCGGGACTGAAGGCGATGCAGACCCAGCTCAGCGCCGACCAACTCGGGCTGCGCACCGGCTCGACGTGGGCGCTGGTGGCGCGGCAATGGCACATCAAGACCACAGGCCGCACCGAGAGCGGCGAAAACTTGAGTGCGCAGATCAGCCTGCCAACGCTCGATGCCAAGGGCGACGCCGTGCAGATCGGGCCGTTCGATGCCAGCGCCGAGATCGGCGCGACGCAAGCGCTGCAGCTGCAGTGCAAGACCCAGCAGGCCATGGGTGCCTGGAGCGCGCTGCGCGTGCCCGTGGCGCAGTGCGATGTGCAGCGCGGCGTGGTCGGAAAGCCGGGGGCGATGCGCCTGACTCTGGCCTCGCCGCTGCAGCTCGATCTCACTCATGCGCACTATGTTCTGCCCGCGATCAAGCTCTCGGGCCAACTCGCCCCCGACGCCAAACCGCAGACCTTGGCGCTGCAAGGCCATGCGCAATACGACGGCGGCGCGAACGGATCCACCGCGCAGTTTCAGCTCCAAGGCCTGGTGGCCGGCAGCGGGGTAAAGCTGTCGGGTGGATGGGCGCAGCCCGACACCCTGCGGCTCGACGTGAATGCCAACCGACTCAACCTCGACGATTGGTTGCCGCCGCCCGCCGCTCAGCCAAAAGCCGCCGCGCCCGCGCCTGCCCCCATCGACCTGTCGGCCTTTCAAAAATTCGGACTCAACGCGCAGTTCAAGATCGGCAGCCTGTTGTTCAAGGGCATGCAATGGAGCGCGGTGCAGGGCCAGTTGACCAGTGACCGCAAAACGCTGAGCCTGCAGCCTTTCACCGCGCAGGGCTTTGGCGGCAGTGTGGACGCGAATCTGCGAGTGAATCTGGCGCAGCAGCAATACACCCTGCAGCAAAGCGGGCGTGATGTCAGCGTGCAGCCGGTGTTGCAGGCCTTGGTCGGCAAAGACTTTCTGCTGGGCAAGGCCAACTGGACGATGAACCTGACGGCACAGGGCAGGACCCTGCCCGCGCTCATCGTCAGCCTGTCGGGCAAGGCGCGGCTCGATGTGCGCAACGGCGCTGTGAAGGGCTTCAATCTGGCGCAGATGCTGCGCAATGCCCGCGCCCTGCTGGCGGCACGCAAGGATGGGCAGTTCGCCGCCACCCCGGGCGAGCAGACTGATTTCACCTCGCTCGGCGCCACCTTTGTTCTGCAGAACGGGGTGGTGAACAACAGCGACCTCATGGTGCAGAGCCCGCTGTTGCGCGTGGGCGGCGAGGGCTGGTTCGATCTGCCCCGGCAGCGTCTGGACTATCTGCTGCTGCCCGCCGCCGTCGGTTCGCTACAGGGGCAGGGCGGGGCCGATCTCGCGGCTCTGCGCGGCGTCACCGTGCCGGTGCGTATCGCGGGCAGTTTTGCCCAGCCGAGCTACACCGTGTTGTGGTCGCAGGCGGGCGGGAATCTGTTGAAACAGACTTTGAAAAACACCTTGCAGAACGAACTGCAGAAACAGCTCGCACCCGCCCAGGACCAGCCGCTGCAGAAGGCGGTTCCTGGCCTGTTCAAGGGTTTGTTTCCTTGAACCCAGAATTTCCATCAGGCGGGGCTACGCCCCTACACGGGTTCTGGCGGACGATTTGGGGCGTCTTCGC
>CALBRU010000233.1 GCA_937927695.1 uncultured Thiomonas sp.
TGAATTTTGGGGGGGAGGAGCTTTTCCAGCCAACTCATAGGGTCTCCTTAAGCGTCGAGCGCCTGGCGAATGTCTTGGATGAAACCGCGCGCAACGTCCGCCGCCTGTTCTGCGGGCTGCGCCTCCATCAATTCGATCAGTCGCGAACCGATGACCACGGCATCGGCCAGCTGGCCGATCGCGCGCGCGGTCTGCGCATCGCGAATGCCGAATCCTACTCCCACGGGCACCTGCACATGGGCGCGGATGCGGGGCAGCATGGCCGCCACTGCTGAAGTGTCGAGATGGCCGGCGCCCGTCACGCCCTTGAGCGAGACGTAATACACATAGCCGCTGGCGATACGGCCCACATCGGCCATGCGGGCGTCCGTGCTGGTGGGAGCGAGCAGAAAGATCGGGGCGATGTCTGCAGCCTTGAGCGCCGCCGCAAACGCCTCGCTTTCCGCGGGCGGGTAGTCGACGATGAGCACGCCATCCACGCCCGCAGCCTTGGCCGCAGCCACAAAGGCCTCTACGCCGTAGCGCTCCACCGGGTTGGCGTAGCCCATCAGCACCACGGGGGTGACGGCATCGGTCTGGCGAAAATCGCGCACGAAATCCAGCACCTGCGGCAGGCCGATGCCTTTTGCAATGGCCCGCTCGGTGGCGCGCTGAATCACTGGGCCGTCGGCCATGGGATCGGAAAACGGCACGCCGAGCTCGATGACGTCAGCGCCGCCTTGCACCAGGGCGTGCATCACCGCGACGGTGACTGAAGGCGCGGGGTCGCCTGCGGCGATGTAGGGAATGAGCGCCTTGCGATTCTGGGCGCGAAGCTGAGCGAAGCGTTGGTCGATGCGGTTCATGTCGTGGCTCCGGACTGGCGGGCGAATAGGGTGTCGAAGCTCACGCCTTCGCGCTCGGCCACGGTGTTGATGTCCTTGTCACCCCGTCCCGACAGATTGACCAGGATGGCCTGGTCAGGACGCATTTGCGGCGCCAGCTTGATGGCATGCGCCAGGGCGTGGCTGGATTCCAGCGCCGGGATGATGCCTTCGATGCGACAGAGTTCGTGGAAGGCGGCCAGAGCCTCATCGTCGGTAATGCCGACATATTCGGCCCGCCCGAGGTCCTTGAGCCAGGCATGCTCGGGGCCGACACCGGGATAGTCGAGCCCGGCCGACACGGAATGCGTTTCGATGATCTGGCCGTTGGCGTCCTGCAGCAGATAGGTGCGGTTGCCGTGCAGCACGCCGGGGGTGCCAGCCGACAGCGAGGCGGCATGCTTGCCTGTGTCCAGTCCCAGACCGGCGGCTTCAACTCCGATGAGGCGCACCGATTCATGTGGAATGTAGGGATAGAAGATGCCCATGGCGTTGCTGCCTCCGCCCACGGCGGCGATCACCGCGTCGGGCTGGCGGCCGGTCATCTCGGGCATCTGCTCCAGGCATTCATCGCCGATGACCCGCTGGAAATCGCGCACCATCTGCGGGTAGGGGTGAGGCCCCGCGACGGTGCCGATGATGTAGAAGGTGTCTTCGACATGCGTGACCCAGTCGCGCAGCGCTTCATTGAGCGCATCCTTGAGCGTTTTGCTGCCCGACTCGACCGGCACCACGCGCGCGCCCAGCAGATTCATGCGATAGACATTGGGCGATTGGCGCTTAACGTCTTCGCTGCCCATATACACCACGCATTCCATGCCGTAACGCGCGGCAATGGTGGCTGTAGCCACGCCGTGCTGTCCCGCGCCGGTTTCGGCGATGACCCGCGGTTTGCCCATGCGCCGGGCCAGCATGGCCTGGCCTATGGTGTTGTTGATTTTGTGCGCGCCGGTGTGGTTGAGGTCTTCGCGCTTGAGGTAGATGCGCGCGCCGCCGAGTTTGTCGCTCAGACGGGCGGCGTGATACACCGGGCTGGGACGACCGACGAAATGCTTGAGCTCGTAGCGGAATTCGGCGAGGAACTCGGGGTCGTTTTTGTAATGGTCGTAAGCCGCCTGGAGTTCTTCCAGCGCGTGGCTCAGGGTTTCGGCAATGAAGCTGCCGCCGTAGGGGCCGAAATGGCCGCTGGCATCGGGATAGGCATAGTCAAACATGGTGGGGTCTCGTCTGGCGCCGGGCAAAAGATGTTCCCGGCGCAATCTACAGGTCTGCAGCGCGAACCGCGGCGATGAACTCGGCGATGCGCTGCGCACTCTTGATGCCCTTGGACGCTTCGACGCCGGAACTGACGTCAACCGCCCACGGACGAACCTGCCGGATGGCATGCGTCACATTTGCAGCATGCAACCCACCAGACAAAACGAGGGGAAGCGCGACGTTTGCGGGAATGCGTGACCAATCGAAAACCTCGCCGCCCCCGCCGTATCCGGGCTGATCCGTGTCCAGAACGAGAGCTTGAGAAGTGGAAAAACGAGAAGCCAAGTCTAACAAATCCAGCCCTTCTCGCATGCGCGCCGCGCGAATGTAGGGGTGGCGATAGCGGGCACAGTCTTGCGGGGTTTCATCGCCGTGGAACTGCAACAGCGCGGGACGAATCTGGTCGATCACCTCTTCGACAAGGTCTGGCCCGGCATTCACAAACAGGGCGACAACCGAGACAAAGGGCGCAAGGCTGAGCGCGATGTCACGCGCCTGCGCGACGCTCACGTTGCGCGGGCTGGGCGGATAAAACACCAGGCCGATGGCATCTGCGCCGTTGTGAGCAGCCGCCTGCGCGTCTTCCACCCGGGTAATGCCGCAAATTTTGATGCGGGTTCGGTGGCGCGGAGCGGGCGAGAGCGGCAGGGGCGGCGTTTCGGACATCGGAGATCAGATCGTCAGGCCGATCTGGGTGGGTGGCAAGGGAAGATTGAATTCTGCCGGGTAATCCGGGCCGAGGAAATAAAGTCCGTCGGGCATGAAGGTCGGCGCCGCCAGGCGGCGGTCGCGGCCGTCCAGAACTTCGGCGAGCCAACTCACTGGCTTGGAGCCATTGCCCACTGCCAGCAGGCTGCCCACGATATTGCGCACCATGTGGTGCAGGAACGCGTTGGCACGCAGGTCGAACACGAGGGTGTGACCATAACGCGCAATCTCAATCGCATGCAGTGTCTTGACCGGGCTCAGCGCCTGGCATTCGCTGGAACGAAATGCGCTGAAATCATGCTCACCGAGCAGGCACTGCGCAGCTACGCGCAAAAGGTCGAGATCGAGCGGGCGATGCGTCCAGCCCACCCGCGCGTGATCGAGTGCCGGGCGCACGGGATGGTTGCGCAGCACATAGCGATACTGGCGTTGGTAGGCGCTACGGCGGGCGTCAAAACTTTGCGGCAGATCTGTTCGCGCCCATTGCACCGCCATGTCGCGCGGCAGGAAGGCATTGACCCCGCGCACCCAGGAGGACGCCTCACGCCGCAAAGGCGTATCGAGATGCACCACCTGTCCGATGGCATGTACCCCGGCGTCGGTACGTCCGGCGCAGACGGTACGAGTCGGAAAACCCAGAAACTGCGCGAGCGCCCGCTCCAGAAAATCCTGCACACCACAGCCGTCCGGCTGACTCTGCCAGCCGCAGTACGACGTACCGCCGTAACTCAGGCCCAGCGCGACTCGAACCCGAGGACGGCCAACCTGCGGGCTGGAGGAGGCAGAGGACGAATCAGCGGCCAATCTTATCTAGCATGTCCTGCGCGCGTTTCTTGAGTTGCGGGTCGCCTTCGGCAATCACCTCACCCAGCAGGTTGCGCGCCGACTCGTTATCGCCGATGGCCATGCTTTCTGCCGCGAGTTCCAGACGGAGATCGAGCGATGGCCTGGACTCGCTGAACTGCGGCTCCAGCTTGGGCGGTTCGGTGTGCGATTCCTCGATCGATTTAACTTCGTTGTCCTGCAGGGAAATGCTGCTCAGATCGAACTCAAGTGCGTTGTCATGTGCGGCAGCCTTCGTGGTCTCAGCGGCACCGAGCGTCGAAGCGGGCGCGCCAAAATCGGACGGCATATTGAAGTCCAGGCCGCCCGGCAATAGGAAATCAGTATCCGCAGCTTTGCCGGGCTCTTTTTCGGGCGTCGGCAGCTCGCTGGGGAATGCCGAGGGCACCTCGATTTCGGGTAGAGCGGGAACGGCGGGTGACGCAGTCGCCGCTGCAGGAGCCGGTTCGCCCATCGGCAAGCTCAGATCCAGGTCCAGATGCTCGGGCATCGGCGACTTGGCCGCGGCCGTTTCCACGCCCGAAAGCATTTCGGTGCTGGGCAAGGTTTGCGGAGTCAGCGCAGCCAAAGCGGTGGGGGTGGCCACCGGGAACTCTGTCTGCGGCATGGTCGACGGCGCGCCCAGAGTGCTAGGGAGCACGGTGTTGTGATACAGCGGGTTGACCGGGTCGAGACTGCGACCGAGATCCTGAGCGCGTTTCCAGTCTTCGCCCACGCCCTGCGTCAGCGCAAAGAGTTCTGCGGCGCCCACTTCGAAGGAGCGGGAATCCTTGCGTTTGGCATAGATTTCCAACAGTTTGAGCCGCGCTGCCAGGCGGTCAGGGTTGGTCTTGACGGCCTCCTTGAGGATTTCTTCGGCTTGCAGATCGCGGCCGTAGGCCAGATAGACATCGGCCTCAGCCACCGGATCGACGTCATTGGTATCGAGTTGGCTGGATGAGAAGGTGGAACTCATATTCCCATTGCGCGTATCGACGCGCTCGCCTCCCGTGCCGCCAAAAAAGCTGTCGGCCACACTCATGCGGCTATCAAACACCGACACATCGCGCTGCGACTTTGCCGCCTTCTTGCGCTGCGCCAGCCAGGCGAGCAACAGCAGCAGAATCACCAAAGCGCCGCCCACGGGTAACAGCAAGGGGTTGGAAAGCAGACTGCTGAAGAAACTCTCCTGCTCGACTGGGGCAGGCTTGACGACCTTCGGGGGCACAGGCTTGGCCACCGGCGCGGGCGCAGGGGCAGATGAGGAAGCCGAAGCGGGAGCAGAAGCGGTCACAGGCGCCGACGCCGACTTGGCAGCCGATGCGGCATGCGCCGCCGAAGCGGTTGCGACAGCCGCGCTGGGTGCCGCGGCCGGTTTCGTAGATGCCGAGGCAGCAACCGCCGGCGCGGGGCTCTTCACAGGTACGGTAAGCGCCGCAGCAGCCTTGCTCGCCACGGGGGCCACGATTGCCGCAGGTGCTGCGGCTTGCGGCTTGGCCGCTGCGACGGTCTGCGCCTGCTTGGACAGCGCGCTGAGCTCGTCGACATTTTTCTGCAACTGCTTGATCTTCTGTTCGTCGAGCGCTTCCTGCTTCTTGTCGGCGATCTGCTGTGCCTTCTGCGTGCCAGCCACCTCAGCCTTGCTCAATTTGAGCTTGCTTTCAGCCTGCGCGCCCGTGGCAGCAGGCTCCTGAACCTGGGCCTGAACTTTGCCTGTCACCTCGCGTTGCGACTGCGGCTTGGCCTGACCGCCCATTTCCGCCAGACGGCGGCGGTAGGCGTTGAAACTCTCGCTCTGAGCCAGAACGAAACGGCGCGCTTCGGGCTGCGAAACAGCCTGCGCCTGTTCAGCGGTGGGCATTTTCAGCACGCTGCCCGCCTTCACCAGATTGATGTTTCCGTCGATGAAGGCCGACTGGTTGGCGCGGTAAATGGCCATAAGCATCTGGTCGAGCGAGACGGACTGCACACCCGATGCGTTGGCGATTTTGCTCAGGGTATCGCCCTGCTTGACCACATAC
>CALBRU010000234.1 GCA_937927695.1 uncultured Thiomonas sp.
TCGCCCTTCTGGATGCCATGGACGATACCACGATTGGTGGCTGGCTGGCGTGGTATCGCCCCGGATGCAACGGGACGATTATGGACGTTCCCCCCAATGAAAAAGCCCCGCCGCAGAGACTGCGTGGGGCTTTCAGGGACTGCCTTGGATCAATTCTGGCGGAGAGAGGGGGATTCGAACCCCCGAAGGGCTATTGACCCTTACACGCTTTCCAGGCGTGCGACTTAAACCGCTCATCCATCTCTCCGAGAACCCGCAACTATAGCAGACGAGGGCTCCCGGCTTGGGGGCTTCAGGGTCAATGCGTTTTGCCGAGTTGGTCGAGGATGGCGGGATTTTCGAGCGTAGAGGTATCCTGGGTGACAGCCTCTCCCTTGGCCAGAGAACGCAAGAGGCGACGCATGATCTTGCCGGAGCGCGTCTTGGGCAGGTTGTCGCCGAAGCGAATGTCCTTCGGCTTGGCAATGGGGCCGATTTCCACGCCCACATGGTTGCGCAGTTCGGCCGCGATTTTGAGGGCTTCCTCGCCCTCAGGCCGGGGGCGTTTGAGCACGACGAACGCGCAGATGGCTTCGCCAGTGATGTCATCCGGGCGGCCGACCACGGCGGCTTCGGCCACCAGCGGGTGCGAAACCAGGGCGGATTCGATTTCCATCGTGCCCATGCGGTGGCCGGAGACGTTGAGCACGTCATCGATGCGGCCGGTGATGGTGAAGTAGCCGTCATTGGCGTCGCGAATGGCACCGTCGCCTGCCAGGTAGTAGCCGCCCAGTTCTTCGGGGTAATAGCTCTTCTTGAAGCGTTCGGGATCGCCCCAGATGTTGCGGATCATGGCTGGCCAGGGCTTTTTGATAACCAGAATGCCGCCGGTGCCCCAAGGTACGTCGTGGCCGGTTTCGTCCACCACTTCGGCGGTAATGCCGGGCAGTGGCAGAGTGCAGGAGCCGGGCACCATGGGCGTCGCGCCGGGCAACGGGGTAATCATGTGGCCGCCGGTCTCGGTCTGCCACCAGGTGTCGACAATGGGACAACGGCCGCCGCCGATGTGCTCGTAATACCACTCCCAGGCGGCCGGGTTGATGGGTTCGCCGACGGTGCCGAGCAGGCGCAGGCTGTCGAGCTTGTAATTGCGCGGGTGCACGGCGGGGTTGGTCTCTGCGGCCTTGATGAGTGAGCGGATGGCCGTGGGCGCGGTGTAGAAAATGGTGACCTTGTGTTGCTCGATCATTTTCCAGAAGCGTCCGGCATCCGGAAAGGTCGGGACGCCCTCGAACATGATTTCGGTGGCGCCGCAAGCCAGCGGGCCGTAGGCGATGTAGCTGTGCCCGGTCACCCAGCCGATGTCGGCGGTGCACCAGAACAGATCGTTCGGGCGGATGTCGAAGGTCCACAGCATGGTCAGCTTGGCCCAGAGCAGATAACCCGCGCTGGAATGCTGCACGCCTTTGGGTTTGCCGGTGGAGCCAGAGGTGTAGAGCAGAAACAGGGGATGTTCGGCCTCGACCCAAACCGGCGGGCAATCCGCGCTCTGGGCTGCAGACAATTCGTGCATCCAGAGATCGCGCGGGGCAGTAAAGGCCACGTTGCCACCGGTTCGCTGATAGACCACGACATGTCGGATGGTGTCGCAGCCGCCGAGCGCCAGCGCCTCATCGACGATGGCTTTAAGCGGCAGCGATTTGCCGCCGCGTCGCTGTTCGTCGGCGGTGATCACCAGCACGGCGCCTGCGTCTTCGATACGGTCGCGCAGCGACTGCGCCGAAAAACCGCCGAACACCACCGAGTGCGTGGCCCCGATTCGGGCGCAGGCCTGCATGGCCACCACGCCTTCAACCGACATGGGCATATAGATCACCACACGGTCGCCCTTGTTCACCCCGAGGGATTTGAGTGCGTTGGCAAAGCGGCCTACCCTGTCGAGCAGTTCGGCGTAACTCACGCGGGTGACAGCGCCGTCATCGGTCTCGAACACGATCGCGGTCTTGTCGCCCTTGCCAGCCTGCACGTGCACATCCAGACAGTTGAAGGACACATTGAGCCGACCATCGTCGAACCATTTGTAGAACGGGGCCTGGCTGTCGTCGAGTGCGTGGGTGAACGGTTGCTGCCATTGCAGATTCTCCCGCGCCATGCGCGCCCAGAAGCCGGTGTAATCGGCCTCGGCCTCGGCGCAGAGGGCGCGATAAGCGTCCATGCCGGAAATGCGGGCGGACTGCACGGCTTGCTGGGAGGGGTAATAAACCTTGCGTTCGTGCGGGTGTGCGGCGGTGTCGCTCATGACAGTCTCCTTCGTTTTGTGAAATCTCAGCGCAAAGGCGCAGGAAAAAACATTGCTATCTGAATTTTGCGCCCTTACGCAGCCCTGACGCTGCACCCCGAGCATAGTGCGCAGCGCTGGCGTGGGCATGAAATGGAGCGAGACGGCGCGCTTCTAGGAGCCTGTCGGGCTTGGGGCGTGGAAAGCGAAAAAGGGTGGTGGGGATGCCATGGGGCGGCGGATTTGCAGCCCCATAGCCGAATCTATGGGGCAAAAAGCCGCTGCACCAGGGCGCCGCACCGCCCGCCCTTTTGCCTTTTTGCAGCCCGCGATCCTCAAGTCCGACAGGCTCCTAGAATCGCGGTTTATCACTGCGCTACCGGAACCGCCATGCCTCGTCCGCCCGACCTGCCGCACGTCCCCTTCATCCCCCGCCTGCTGTTCATGAGCCGCTGGCTGCAGTTGCCACTTTATGTGGGGCTGATTCTGGCGCTCGGGGTGTATGTCTTTCACTTCTGGGTGGAACTCACCGATCTGGTCGGTGCAGCATTCGGCAATCAGGCTTCGCTGGCGCACCTGCTCGAAGCCATTGCCGTGCGCAATCCCCTGCCCGTCGAAGGTGCGCAGGCTCTGGCGCATGGCGCTGCGCCCAAGCTCACCGAAACCACCATCATGCTGGTGGTGCTCAGCCTGATCGACGTGGTGATGATCGCCAATCTGCTCATCATGGTGATCGTCGGGGGATACGAAACCTTCGTGTCGCGCATGTACCTCGAAGACCATCCCGATCAGCCGGAATGGCTGTCGCATGTCAACGCCTCGGTGCTCAAGGTCAAGCTGGCGATGGCCATCATCGGCATTTCGTCCATCCACCTGCTGCGCACCTTCATCAACGCCGACGCCTATAGCGTGAAAGCGCTAGTGGCGCAGACCACCATCCATGTCGTGTTCCTGCTTTCGGCCATGGCGATCGCCTACACCGACCGCATGATGACGCGCACCATGCTGCTGGGTCATGTCAAGGTGGACGAGGCTCATTAGGGCCGCCGCCTGTCAACCCCGGCACCACCCGTTTCATCCACAACAAACCGTTCACACCATGATCACTGTTATCCGTGCCGCCGATTTGCGCGACAGCATCGCCTCGGCGCTGCAGTTCATCAGTTACTACCACCCGGCCGACTACATCAGCCATCTGGCTAGAGCGTATGAGCGCGAGCAGTCGCCTGCGGCCAAGGACGCGATGGCGCAGATTCTGACCAATAGCCGCATGTGCGCCGAAGGGCATCGCCCGATCTGTCAGGACACAGGCATCGTCAATGTCTTTCTCGACGTCGGCCTGAACGTGCGCCTGGAAGGCTTTGACGACGGTCTCGACGCGGTGGTCAACGCCGGAGTACGGCAGGGTTATCTCGACCCCGACAACGTGCTGCGGGCCTCGATAGTGGACGATCCGATCTTCGCCCGCAAGAACACGCGCGACAACACTCCGGCCGTCATCAACATCAACCTCGTGCCCGGCAATACCGTGTCGGTGAAGGTTGCCGCCAAAGGCGGCGGCAGCGAGAACAAGAGCAAATTCATCATGATGAACCCCAGCGACAACCTGGTCGATTGGGTGCTGGCCACATTGCCGACCATGGGCGCCGGTTGGTGCCCGCCGGGCATGCTGGGCATCGGGGTAGGCGGCACGGCCGAGAAGGCCATGCTCATGGCCAAGGAAGCGTTGATGGACGATATCGACATGTCCGATCTGCTGGCGCGCGGCCCTCGAAACAAGCTGGAAGAATTGCGTATCGAGTTGTTTGAAAAGGTCAACGCGCTGGGTATCGGCGCCCAGGGTCTCGGCGGCCTGTCCACCGTGCTGGACGTGAAGATCAAGACCTACCCGTGCCACGCGGCCAGCAAGCCGGTGGCCATGATCCCCAACTGCGCCGCCACCCGCCATGCTCACTTCGTGCTCGATGGCAGCGGCCCGGCCTTTCTCGATCCGCCCAGCCTCGACCTCTGGCCCCAAGTGCACTGGCAGCCCGATGCCGCACGCAGCCGCCGCGTCAATCTCGACACCCTGACCCGAGAAGAAGTGGCGAGCTGGAAACCGGGCGACACCCTGCTGCTCTGCGGCGAACTGCTCACCGGGCGCGATGCCGCGCACAAGCGCATTGCCGACATGCTGGCGCGTGGCGAAACACTGCCCGTCGATTTCACCAACCGGGTGATCTACTACGTCGGCCCGGTCGATCCGGTGCGCGACGAAGTCATGGGCCCGGCCGGCCCAACCACTGCCACCCGTATGGACAAATTCACCGAGACCATGCTCGCGCAGACCGGGCTGATTGCCATGATCGGCAAAGGCGAACGCGGCCCGGTGGCGATCGAGGCGATCAAAAAGCACCGCAGCGCCTCGCTCATGGCCGTGGGCGGCGCGGCCTATCTGGTGGCCAAAGCCATCAAAGCGGCGCGCGTAGTGGCGTTTGAAGACCTGGGCATGGAGGCGATCTATGCCTTCACCGTGCAGGACATGCCCGTGACCGTGGCGGTGGACGCGCAGGGCATCTCGGTGCATCAGACCGGCCCGGCACAGTGGAAAGCGCGCATCGCACAAATGCCGCAAATTCCCATCACTGCCGCCTGAACGCCCTCGATGCCCGCTGACCGCCCCGCCTGCGACCCCGCGCGCTGCCCGCTCTGCGGTCAGCCCAACCAGTGCGCGCGAGCAGCGGGGAATGAATTGGCTGCTTGCTGGTGCGTCAGCGTGCGCTTTGCGCCGCAAACCCTGGCACGCATTCCGTCGGCGTGCATCGGCCTGGCCTGCATCTGCCCGCAATGCGCGGGTGCCGAGCCCGCTCAGCCAAGCCGTCGCTCATGAGCCCAACCCCGAAGATCGGCGTCTTCGATTCCGGCGTGGGCGGCCTCACCGTGCTGCGCGCGCTGCGGGCGCAACTGCCGCAGGCCAGCCTGATCTACGTCGCCGACTCGGCCCACGCGCCCTACGGCGACCGTCCAGACGATTTTCTGCAGCATCGCGCACGCCAGATCACCCGCTTTCTGATCGGGAAAGGCGCGCGCCTCATCGTCGTGGCCTGCAACACCGCCACCGCGGCAGCCATCGCCGCTTTGCGCGCGGAATTCGATCTGCCCTTCGTGGGCATCGAGCCCGGCATCAAGCCTGCACTGGCCCGCAGCGATGCGCGGCGCGTCGGCGTGATGGCCACACCGTCCACCCTGCGCAGCGCCAAGTTCCGCACGTTGTTGCACACCCATGCCGCTGCTGCCGAGCCGGTGCTCCAGCCCTGCCCTGGCCTGGCCGACGCGGTAGAGCGTGGCGATCTGCAAGCGCCGCACGTTCAGCAGTTGATCCGTCAGTTCTGCGCGCCGCTGCGCACTGCAGGCTGCGACACCGTGGTGCTGGGTTGCACGCATTACCCCCTGCTGGCCGAGCAGATTCAGGCCGAGCTCGGTCCGCAAGTGCACCTGCTCGACACCGCCGAGCCCGTGGCGCGGCAAGCCGCACGTCTCTGGCAACAAACAAGCGCACAGACGCCCGAACTGCCGCAGCTCTACACCAACGGCGATTCTGCTGTGCTGCGTCGCATGGCGGATCTTTGCGGGCTGCAAGACGGCACCATCCATCGCTGGGACGAAATCGCCGCTTGATCGCACCGCCCTGCCCTGCAGAAAACCGCTGAGGCGGGGACAATGAACAGTAATGTTTCATTCCGCGCCAACTGCCCCGTTGGAGCTGCTTGTCAGACTCTTACTTTCATTGCCTATGTCGTCTCAACTTTTCTCCCCGTTTTCACTCGGCGCCCTCAGCCTGCGCAACCGCATCGTCGTCAGTCCCATGTGCCAATACAGCGCCGTGGAGGGCAATGCCATGCCCTGGCATCGCGTACATCTTGGCCAATTGGCGCAAAGCGGTGCTGGCCTGCTGTTCATCGAGGCCACCGCGGTCGAAGCCATCGGCCGCATCACCCCCGGCTGTCTGGGGCTGTATTCGGCCGACAACGTGGCGGCGCTGCGCGCCGTGCTCGACGATGTGCGCAGCTTCAGCGACATGCCCATCGGCATTCAACTCGGGCACGCAGGACGCAAGGCATCCAGCGCGCGGCCCTGGGACGGCGGTCAACTGCTTCCGTCCTCGCAAGGCGGCTGGACCACGGTAGCCCCTTCCGCGGTGCCGCATGGCGCGCAGGAGGCCGTCCCTCTCGCGTTGGACGCCAGCGGCCTGGAACGCATCCGCGGGGCTTTCGTCCAGGCCGCGCGACACGCCGCCAGCCTGGGCCTGCAAGCGGTGGAGCTGCACTGCGCGCACGGCTATCTGCTGCACCAGTTTCTTTCGCCGCTGTCCAACCAGCGCGACGACGGCTATGGCGGCAACCTGGCCCAGCGCATGCGCTATCCGCTGGAAGTGTTCGACGCCGTGCGTGCCGCCTTGCCCGCAAGCGTTCCGCTGGGCGTGCGCGTCTCGGCCACCGACTGGGTGGAGGGCGGCTGGGATCTGGAGCAAACCCTTGCCTTCGCGCAAGCGCTCAAAACGCGGGGCTGCGACTGGATCGACGTGTCTTCCGGAGGTTTGTCCCCCAAGCAGCAAATCCCCATCGGCCCCGGCTATCAGGTGCCATTGGCTCGGGCGGTGCGAGAGGCGACCGGGCTGCCCACGATGGCCGTTGGCCTCATTACCGAAGCGCAACAAGCCGAAGCCATCGTGACCGAAGGCCGGGCCGATCTGGTCGCGCTGGCCCGCGCCCTGCTGTGGAATCCGCATTGGCCCTGGCAGGCCGCAGCCGCATTGGGCGCGCAGGTCAAGGTACCGCCGCAATACTGGCGCAGCGAACCGCGGGACGCTCGCGGCGTGTTTGCCAACGCCGCCATCGGCCAACGCTGAGCAGCGGCCTCGCTTTTGGCGCCCGCGACGGTGGCCCGTCTGCGCCAGATCAAATGAAACCGCGCCGGCAGGCACAGACCCCGGCCGCAAACAAGGCCCGCCGTCGCGAACGCAATCAGCGTAAACCCTGAACTTCTGCGCCTTGCGGGCCGTTTGTGACCCCGGTCACTCACACATAGATAAACCTGCAAGTCTCAATTTGCAATTTGCGGTAGATCAAATCCCTACTAAGCTCCTCTCTCGATACTCCTGCCAGTAACAAAGTGTTGTCTTTTGCAACATTGCGGTGCAGATCGCACCGAGACTAGGAGTCGAGATGGATTGGGTCGGGCTTTATCCCACTTGGTATGAACCGGGTGTGGGCAGTGGCTGGGTCGTCGGCATCATGGCCACCATTCATGTGCTGGCTTCGCACACTTCGGTGGGCGCGGCTATTTTGTTTGCTTATCTGGCGGTGCTCGCCTACCGGCGCAATCAGCCGCAGTTGCTGGATTACATCCGCAAATACGGCATGTTCTTGCTGGTGTTCTCGTATGTCATCGGCTCGATTACCGGCCCGGGCATCTGGTTCACCACCACCGTGGCCAGCCCGCGCGGCATTTCCGCGCTGATCCACAGCTTTGTGTGGAAATGGGCCACAGAATGGGTGTTTTTCGTCATCGAAG
>CALBRU010000235.1 GCA_937927695.1 uncultured Thiomonas sp.
CACCAAGTGCTTCCGCGACGAAGACCTGCGCGCCGACCGCCAGCCCGAATTCACTCAGATCGATTGCGAGACCTCCTTCCTGAACGAGCAGGAGATCCGCGATCTGTTCGAAACCATGATCCGCGGCGTATTCAAGGAGGTACTGGGCGTGGAACTGGCCAACCCCTACCCGGTCATGACCTATGCGCAGGCCATGACCCGCTTCGGCTCCGACAAGCCGGACCTGCGCGTCAAGATGGAGTTCACCGAACTCACCGACGTGATGGGCGATGTGGACTTCAAGGTGTTCTCCGGCCCGGCCACCACCCCCGGTGGCCGCGTGGTCGCCCTGCGCGTGCCCGGCGGCGGCGAGATGAGCCGCAGCGAGATCGACGCCTATACCGAGTTCGTCAAGATCTACGGCGCCAAGGGTCTGGCGTGGATCAAGGTCAACGATGTGAGCAAAGGTCGCGATGGATTGCAGTCCCCCATCGTCAAGAACCTGCACGACGCGGCGATTGCCGCCATCCTGCAGCGCAGCGGCGCGCAAAACGGCGACATCCTGTTCTTCGGCGCCGACAAGTCCAAGATCGTGGCCGACGCCATCGGCGCGCTACGGGTCAGAATAGGCCACAGCGAATTCGGCAAGAGCCACGGCCTGTTCGACAACGTCTGGAAGCCGCTTTGGGTGGTCGACTTCCCCATGTTCGAGTTCGACGAGGACAACCAGCGCTGGGCTGCCGTGCACCACCCCTTCACCGCGCCGAAGGATGGCCATGAAGAGCTGATGGACAGTGCCCCCGAGAAGTGCATCGCCAAGGCCTACGACATGGTGCTCAACGGCTGGGAGATCGGCGGCGGCTCGGTGCGCATCCACCGCGCCGAAGTGCAGAGCAAGGTGTTCTCCGCGCTCAAGATCGGCCCCGACGAGGCCCGCGCCAAGTTCGGCTTCCTGCTCGACGCCCTGCAATACGGCGCCCCGCCGCACGGCGGCATCGCCTTCGGTCTGGACCGCATCGTCACCATGATGACCGGCGCCCAGAGCATCCGTGACGTCATCGCCTTCCCCAAAACCCAGCGCGCCCAGTGCCTGCTGACCAACGCGCCCAGCCCGGTCGATGAGAAGCAGTTGAAGGAGTTGCACATCCGCCTGCGCAATCCGCAGCCGGCGGCCTGAGCCGGTGAGTCCCGCCATGCCCCGATTCGACGATCCCACCCATGACCACGAGGCCAGCGCGCTGGACGGCACGCTCGACACCACTCGCATCGACGACACCCGCATCAAGGCGGTGCGCGCGTTGATCTCTCCTGCGGTGCTGCTGGAAGAACTGCCGGTCACGCCGCAGATCGAGGCCGTGGTCGAGCAAGGCCGCGCCGCGGTGGCCGGTGTGCTGCACGGGCGCGATGACCGGCTGGTGGTCGTGGTTGGGCCGTGCTCCATTCACGATCACGATCAGGCCATCGACTATGCGCGCCGACTGCAGGCCACAGCGGCCGATCTGAGCGACGCCCTGGTGGTGGTGATGCGGGTGTACTTCGAGAAGCCGCGCACCACCGTGGGCTGGAAGGGCTATATCAACGACCCGCGGCTGGATGGCAGCTTCCGCATCAACCAGGGTCTGCAGCGTGCTCGGCAGTTGCTGCTGGAGATCAATTCGCTGGGGTTACCGGCGGGCACCGAGTTTCTCGATCTGCTCTCCCCGCAGTATTTCAGCGATCTCATCGCCTGGGGCGCCATCGGCGCGCGCACCACCGAAAGCCAGAGTCACCGCCAGCTCGCCTCGGGGCTGTCCTGTCCCGTGGGCTTCAAGAACGGCACCGACGGCGGGGTGCAGGTGGCGGCCGATGCCATGGTGTCGGCGGCCAGCGGCCATGCCTTCATGGGCATGACCAAAATGGGCGTGGCGGCGATTTTCGAGACTCGCGGTAATGCGGATTGCCACGTCATTCTGCGCGGCGGCAAGGCGCCGAACTTCGATGCCGCCTCGGTGGACGCCGCCTGCGCCGCGTTGGCCAAAGCCGGACAGCGCGAACAGGTGATGATCGACTGCTCGCACGCCAATTCGGCCAAGCAGCCGCGCAAGCAGATGGAAGTGGCCGCCAGCATCGCGCAGCGCATCGCCGCAGGCGAGCGGCGCATCCTGGGCGTGATGGTGGAGAGCCACCTCTGCGAAGGGCGGCAGGATCTGAAACCGGGTCAGCCGCTTGTGCCGGGCGTATCCATCACCGACGCCTGCCTGGGCTGGGACGACACCGTGCCATTGTTGCGCGGGCTGGCCGATGCGGTGCGCAAGCGGCGCGAAATCTGAGATTTACTGGCTTTTTGCATCGGGAAAGAACAGCGGCTCGCCGCCGATTTTGTAGCTGGCAATCGCCTGCTGGCCTGTCGGGCCGGTGATCCAGTCGATGAAGGCGCGGCCCTGCGCCGCCTTGACCTGCGGATGCTTGGCCGGATTGACCAGCATCACGCCGTAAGGATTGAACAGCGCCTTGTCGCCTTGCAGCACGATGGTCAGCTCACCGCGATTCTTGAACGCCAGCCAAGTGCCGCGGTCGCTCAGGGTGTAGGCGTTCAGCGCCGCGGCAGTGTTGAGCGCCTGTCCCATGCCTGCGCCGATTTCGCGGTACCACTTGCCCCGGCCCTCGGCCACCGGGTCGACTCCGGCCTGCTTCCACGCGCGCAGCTCTGCGGCATGCGTGCCGCTTTTGTCCCCACGCGAGATGAACAGGGTTTGGCTCGACGCGACCCGGCGCAAGGCCTGCGACAAGGTCTTGACCTGCGTCACCCCGGCGGGATCGGACTTCGGCCCGACGAGCACAAAATCGTTGTACATCACATCGCGCCGATCCACGCCCCAGCCTTCGCCAACGAAGCGGTCTTCCGCGGCATGATCGTGGACGAACACCACGTCGGCATCGCCGCGCCGACCGATGTCCAGCGCCTGTCCCGTCCCCACCGCCACCACCTTCACCGCGATGCCCGTGTCGCGGGTGAACAAGGGCAGGATGTGGCCGAACAGGCCCGATTGTTCGGTGGATGTGGTCGAGGCGACGACGATGCTGGGCGGCGTCTGCGCCCCGGCGACGAGCGACGCGAGTCCGAGCGCCGCAGCGGCGATCAGACGGATGAATGGCAAACGAAATCGCGTGAACATGCGAGGTCTCTCGGGTGAATGGCGCCGAGGCACTGTGGGGTGTGTGGGTGAAATGCGCAAGAGGTTTGCAACTGGCCGTGATCCAGCCGCAGCACGCGCTGCGCCAGCGCGATTTCCTCTGAGCGGTGGGTGCTAAGCACCACGGTGATGCCTTGCGCGGCGAGCTCCTGCACGTCTTGCAGGATGGCTGCGCTGGCTTGCGGATCGAGATGGCTGCACGGCTCGTCGAGCAGCAGCAGCGCGGGTCGCATCATCCAGGCACGTGCCAGCGCCAGCCGCTGACGCTGGCCGGAAGACAGGCTGGCGGCGCTCTGCCGCGCCCGGCTCTGCAGCCCGGCGCGGATCAGCGCGGCCTCGATCAAACCGGGGTCTGATCCGCGCCCAGTCAGGGCGAGGCGCAGGTTGTCCGTCACCGTGCCGCGCAGCATGGGGGTGTGCGCAAACACCATGGCCTGTCCCGCATAGGCCATGCCGTCCAACGACGGCTCTTGTCCGGCAAAGAGCAGCCGACCGCAGGTGGGCAACTCCAGGCCGTGGATGAGGCGCAACAGGCTGGTCTTGCCCGATCCATTGGGCCCGACCACCGCGGTGATGCCGCCCCGCGCGATCTGCAGATCGAGACCACGCAGCACCCAGTTTGCCCCGCGACGCAAACCCACGCCCTGCAGGCTGATGGGAAACGGCGCCGCGCAAGCCACGCCAGCGCCGCAAGAGCCGTTCATGCGCCCTCCCCATAGCGCGCCGCCGCATACTGCCGCAACAGGGCCGCAGCCGCATTGACCCCCAGCACCAGCGTCATCAGCACCGCGCCCAGCGCCAGGGCCAACGGCAGGTCGCCCTTGCTGGTTTCCAGCGCGATGGCCGTGGTCATGGTGCGGGTGTAGCCCTCGATATTGCCGCCTGCAATCATCACCGCGCCCACCTCGGAGACGGCGCGACCAAACCCGGCCAGGGCGGCCACCAGCAAGGCATGGCGACAGTCCCACAGCAGCCAACGCACGCGTTGCAGCGCCCCCAGGCGCAAGGAACGCAGCGTGTCGCCGTGCAGCCGCCAGGATTCGGCAACGATCTGCCGCGCGACGGCGGCGATCAGCGGCGTGGTGAGAATGGTCTGCGCCAGAACCATGGCCGACACGGAAAACAACAGCCCCAGTTCACCCAGCGGCCCGCTGCGCGACAGCAACAGATACACCAGCAGACCAACGATGACCGAGGGCAGCCCGAGCAGGCTGTTGAGCAGCGCCACCACCACGCCGCGCCCGGTAAACGCATGCACCGCCAGCCACGCCCCCAGCGGCAAACCGAACAGCAAACCGAGCAGCACGCTGGTGCCGCTGACGCGCAGCGACACGCCGACGATGTGCCAAGTGGCCGCATCGCCCGCAGCCAGCAAGTGCCAGACCTGGGAGAACATGGGTGGAGGGGATGAGCGAAAGAGCGATGTACATTTGGATACTATCGCAACGCGTCGTTTCTTTCACCGCGCTGTCCGCCGTATTGGCGGCCGCATACGGCTTTAGCGCCGCGCGGCGGCAAAGGCACGCCAGAACGCTTCGTCTTGCGTCTGGGTGAAGTTGATGCGCATGCGGGTGGAAGGCTGCTGCTGCGGGTCGAACAGGTGGCCGGGCGCGAGAAGATAGCCCACGTCGAGCAGGCGCTGCGACAGCGTGGCCGTGTCCACACCGGTGTCCACCCAACCCAGCAGCCCGCGTGGCGCGGTGACAAAGCGGCAGCCCGCCTTCTCGGCCAGCCGCACTGAACGCGCCCGCGCGGTATCGAGCCGGTCGCGTACCTGTTGCGTGGTGCGCCGCAACTGCCCCTGCCCCAGCACATGGGCGAGCACCCGCTCGGTGAGCGTGGGGGTGGTGAGCACGGCGAGCAACTTCTGATCGATCAGACGGTCGATGACGGCGGGCGCCGCGGCGACAAAGCCTACACGCCAGCCGGGCGCGAGGATTTTGGAGAACCCGCTGAGATAAATGGTGTGCTGCAGTTGGTCGAGCACACTCATGCGCGGGCTGCTGGGTTCGGCCAAGGCGGCATAGACATCGTCTTCGACCACCTGAAAGCCGTGGCGCTGCGCCAGTTGCAGCACGCGGTGTGCGCTGGCCGCACTCAGGCTCTGCCCTGTTGGGTTGTGCAGCACGCTCACGCAGACGAACAGACGCGGCGCGTGGGCGCGGGCGAGCTGCTCCAGCGTGCCGAGATCCGGCCCGTCCGCACCGCGCGGCACCGGCAGCAGCTTGAGCCCGTGGTGTGCCATCTGCGCGAACTGCATCGCCCAGCCGGGACTTTCGACCAGTACCGCGTCGCCGGGGCGGGTGAGGGCGCGCAACACGAGATCGAGCGCCTGTGATGCGCCATTGGTGGTCAGAATCTGCTGCGGCAGCACTTGCAGAGACAAGCCGGCCAATTGCCGCGACAAGGCTTCGCGCAGGGCCAGATCACCCAGCGGATCCCCGTAGTGCAGCGAAGCCTGCCCCAGTTCGTTCGCGCGGGCGATGCGCCGCAAGGCCGCGCCCAGCGCCGCGCTCTCCAGCCACGCTGCGGGCAACACGCCGGAACCGGGCGCGCCGCGCAGCGCTACCGCGGCGCCCGCTCCCATTTGATGAAACATGCCGCGCACCAGCGCGGTGGCGTGCGTCGGCGCCAACATGGGCGCCGCGGCATCGGTCTGCGTGGCGCTAGGCCGCGCCAGCACGGGCGTGTCACCGGGCGCCCGCACGAAATACCCTCTTTGGGCGCGCGCCTCCACCAGCCCGAGAGCCTGCAGCCGGTCATACGCAGCCACCACGGTTTGTGTGCTCAGCCCGTACCGCCGGGCGCAATCGCGCACCGACGGCAGGCGGCTGCCAGGAGGCAACAAGCGGTTGCGGATGCGGGCGGAAAACTGGGCGCTGAGCTGCTCCGCCAAGGTGGTCGCCGCATGGCGCTGCAGCGTGCCCGCCTCGGGGACCGAGCTCGCTGTATTGGCGATCTCATCCATACAGATCCTGTTTTGTACTCATCAGGTGTATTGGTGGTGTATTGCATTACACCCTAAGCTGCGTTCCATGTCCACACCTTCCACACCCGCCGCTCAAACGCTGCTGCCAAGCTCCGCGCAGGGCGAAGCGCTGGCTCTGGGTCTGCTGGGCGTGGGTCTGTTTGCGCTCTCGCTGCCGATGACGCGTCTGGCCGTCGGCTCGACGCAGGCGCCGCAACTCTCGCCCGAGTTCGTGGCGCTGGGTCGCGCCGCCGTGGCTGGCGTGCTCGCAGCCGTCTGGCTGGTGTGGCAGCGCGCGCCCTTGCCCGGCCGCCGCGACTGGGCTCTGCTGGCCTCGATGGCCGGCGGCGTGGTATTCGGTTTTCCGCTGCTGACTTCCATCGCCCTGCGCGAAGTCGATGCGGTGCATGCCTCGCTCATTCTGGCGCTGCTGCCTTTGTTTACCGCAGCGCTCGGCGCGCTGCTGGCGGGCCAGCGGCCGTCTGCCGGGTTCTGGCTCTGCGCCTTTCTGGGCGCGGCCCTGGTGATGGCCTACACCCTGCTGCACGGCACCGGACACTTCGCCTTGAATCTGCACTGGGCCGATGGCCTGCTGGTAGGTGCCATGCTGTCGGCTGCGGTGGGCTATGCCCTGGGCGGCCACCTCACGCGGTCTCGCCCTGCCGGGCAGGTCATCGGCTGGGCGCTGGTGCTCAGTCTGCCCATCACCGTGCCTGCGGCGTGGTGGCTGCGGCCCGCAGACCCGGTGCAGCTCTCGGCCTGGGGCGGCTTCGCCTATGTGGCCGTGGTGTCGATGTGGCTGGGATTCCTGGCCTGGTACCGGGCTCTTGCTCTGGGTGGCACCGTGCGCATCTCGCAGTTGCAACTGCTACAGCCTTTCTTGTCGATGCTGGCCGCAGCGGCCTTGCTGCATGAAGTGCTCGATGCCACCACCCTATTGTTCGCCGGCGCGGTGCTGGCCGTCGTTTTTGTCGCGCGGCGCATGCCAGTGCATGATGCGTCGCGTCCCGCTCCTCGTCCTGTTCCTGCCTCCCGGAGTTGACGCATGACCCTCACCATGTCGCAGCGCAGCGCGCACTACACCACCTCGCCTATCCGCGAGTTGCTCAAGCTCACCGAGCAGCCCGGCATGATCTCTCTGGCCGGCGGTCTGCCCGCGCCGGAGAGTTTTCCGGTGCAGGCCTTGCGCGCGGCCTGTGTGGACGTCCTCGACACGCAGGCCCAGGGGGCGCTGCAGTACGGCCCGAGCGAAGGCATTGCCCCTTTGCGCGAGTGGGTGGCCGCGCACTTGCGCGCACAGGGCATCGAGGCCCAGGCCGACGAAGTGCTCATCACCAGCGGTTCGCAGCAAGGCCTCGATCTGGTCGGGCGCGTGCTCATCGACCCCGGCAGCATCGTACTGGTGGAACGTCCAACCTACCTCGGCGCGCTGCAAGCCTTCGCGCCCTACGGCCCGCGCTTTGCCGATCTCGACGAAGACGCCGGTGGCGCACTGCCGACGCTGGACGACCCTGCGCATCGTGACGCGCGCATGGTCTATCTGCAGCCCAACTTCCGCAACCCCACCGGACAGACCATGACGGCTGCGCGCCGCTCGCAATGGGCGCAGGCCTTGAGGGGCCGCCCCATCGCCCTGGTGGAAGACAACCCCTACGGCGAGCTGTGGTTCGACGCGCCACCGCCCGCGCC
>CALBRU010000236.1 GCA_937927695.1 uncultured Thiomonas sp.
TGCATCGCGCTGTTGAAACTATCCAGCATATCCCATACCGCTGCAATACCGTCAAGGTTCATGCGGTGCACGACGGTGCGGTCAACACCGAAGTCGTGCTCGACCTCGGCGAGGGCCAGCACCTCGTGGCCATCGTCACCAAAGACAGCGCCCATCGTCTGGGCCTTGCCGCGGGCAAATCGGCCTGGGCGCTGATCAAGGCTTCGTGGCCGATTCTGGTCAAGGGTGCTGCCCCGGCCACCTCGGCGCGCAACACCCTGTGCGGCACGGTCAAGGCCATCACCGCCGGCGCGGTGAACACCGAAGTGGTGCTGGGCCTCAAGGGGGGTGCCGAACTGGTGGTGATGATCACCACCGGCAGCGAAAAAACACTCGGCCTCACGGTGGGCGACGCGGTATGCGCGCTCATCAAGGCCACTCATGTCATCCTCGGGGTGGACTAAACGTCCCATCTCGCTTGGCGACCCGCAACCGGGTGTTGCGGGTCGCATTTTCTTGATCTTTTTGTAACCAAACCAAACGGAGTGTGATGATGGGTATGACTCAGTTCCTGCGGGCCATCAGTGGTGCGCTGCTCTTTACCTTCGCGCTGGGCGTGGCGCATGCAGAAAAGGCCACGATCGCCGCCGCGGCCGATTTGAAGTTCGCGATGGGCGACATCGTGCAGGCATTCGAGAAAGCCCATTCAAACGACAAGATCGAGGTGATCTACGGTTCTTCGGGCAAGTTCTTTTCCCAGATCAAGCAAGGCGCGCCCTACGATCTTTTCTTCTCGGCAGACATCAAATATCCGCAAGAGCTGGAAAAGTCGGGTCTGGCCGCGAGCAAGGTCGTGCCCTATGCCTATGGCCGCATCGTGCTGTGGAGCGCCACGATGGACGCCAGCAAAATGACCCTGCAGAGCCTGGCCAACCCTGACATCCAGCACATTGCCATCGCCAATCCCAAGCATGCTCCCTACGGCAAGCGTGCCGAAGAAGCGCTGAAAGCGGCCAAGGTTTGGGACAAGGTCGAGCCCAAACTGGTGTTCGGCGAAAACATTTCGCACACGGCGCCGTTGGTCGAAACCGGCAATGCGCAGGTGGGCATCATCGCGCTTTCGCTCGCGCTCAACCCGCAGCTCTCCAGCAAGGGCAAATACTGGCTGATTCCCGACAATCTGCACGAACCGCTGGAACAGGCCTACGTCCTCACCAAACGGGGTGAAAACAATGCCGCCGCCAAAGCGTTTGCCGCGTACATGAACAGCCCCGAGGTGCGCAGCGTGATGAAGCGCTACGGTTTTGTGCTGCCGGGCGAAATCAAGTAAGCGATGAGCTTGTTGTTGACTGCCGAAGACTGGCAGACCATCGGCCTGACGATCAAACTCGCGCTGACCGTCACCGCCTGCCTCTACGTCATCGGCACGCCGATCGCCTGGTGGCTGGCCCGCACGCGCTCGCGGCTCAAGGGGGTGATCGGCGCGGTGGTCGCGCTGCCGCTGGTGTTGCCTCCTTCGGTGTTGGGCTTTTATCTGCTGCTGGCCATGGGGCCGTTTGGCTTCATCGGCCGCTTCACCAGTTGGCTAGGCGTGCATCCGCTGCCGTTCACTTTTTGGGGGCTGGTGGTCGCGTCGGTGTTTTATTCGCTGCCGTTCATGGTGCAGCCGCTGCAAAACGCCTTCGAGGCGATCGGCGACAAGCCGCTGGAGGCCGCGGCCACGCTGCGCGCCTCGCCTTGGGATGCTTTCTTCACCGTGGCCTTGCCGATGGCGCTGCCCGGACTTCTCACCAGCGGCATCCTCACCTTCGCTCACACCGTGGGTGAATTCGGTGTGGTGCTCATGGTGGGCGGCAATTTACCGGGAGAAACGCGCGTCGCTTCGGTGCAAATCTACGATCACGTCGAGGCTTTGGAATACGCCGGTGCACACCGGCTGTCTGCGGTCATGCTGGCGTTTTCCTTCCTGGTGCTGCTGTTGCTCTATGGATGGCGTCCGAATCCGAAAAAGGCATGAGCATGGCGGTAGACACGATCGATATTGATCTGACGCTGCGTTGGCCCGAGTTCACGCTGCAAGTCGCGCAGAGTCTGCCCGGACGCGGGGTCACCGCGCTGTTTGGCCATTCCGGCTCGGGCAAGACCACATTGCTGCGCTGCGTTGCCGGACTGGAGAGGCCGCGCGGCAAGCTGCATTTCAAGGGGCAGGCGTGGCAGGACGAGCGCCGCTTCCTGCCGCCGCACCAGCGGCCGCTAGGCTATGTGTTCCAGGACGCCAATCTGTTTCCGCACCTGTCGGTGCTGGGCAACCTGCGCTACGGCATGAGGCGAGCCGGGCGGGGCGATGCTGACATCGACCCGATCATCGACTTGCTCGGCATCGGGCATTTGCTGCCGCGGCGGCCCGCCTTGCTCTCGGGCGGCGAACGTCAGCGCGTGGGCATCGCCCGGGCGCTGGCGCTGCAGCCGCAACTGTTGTTGATGGACGAGCCGCTGGCGGCACTCGACCTCAAGCGCAAGCTCGAAATCCTGCCGTATCTGGAGCGGCTGCACAACGAGCTCGACATTCCCATGCTCTACGTCACCCATGCGCCGGCCGAGGTTCTGCGGCTGGCCGACCATGTGGTCATGCTCAGCGGCGGGCAGGTGCAGGCCAGCCTGCCGCTGCGTCAGGCGGTGGCGCTGCCCGGCTCGCCGCTGTTCGCCGGGCAAAGCCATGTCGCCGTGCTGCTGGGACGCGCGGGGGCGGCGGAGCAGGGTTTGCGCGCGCTCGAAGTCGCCAGCCAAACCTTGCGCGTGCCGGAAGACGCCTGCAGCGGCTGCGAGCCAGGGCGGGTGATGCGGTTGCAGGTCAGCGCGCGCGATGTCAGCGTGTCGCTGCTGCAGTTGCCCGAAGTGTCGATCAACAACCAGTTGCAGGTGCGGGTGGTCGAAATCGCCGATGCCGCGCACCCGGTCAACGTCCTGGTCAGGCTCGAACTCGGCGACGGTCAAATTCTGTTTGCTGAAATCACCCGGGCTTCGCGCGAGCGCCTGGAGTTGCGCCCGGGCCTGTTGGTGTGGGCGCTGGTCAAGGCGGTCGCGCTTGCCGGCGACATGCTGCAATGACGGAAAACCATCCGATCACCGGCGCGGCCCGCTCAGCCCCCTGCCCCACGGCCTGCGCCGTCCGCGGCTTTTTCGCCGCGCTGGCCATCGGGCTGCTCGGCGGCCTGGTCGGCCTGGGCGGGGCGGAGTTTCGTCTGCCGGTGCTGGTCGGGCTGTTCGGTCTGGCGACGCTGCAGGCGGTGATCGCCAACAAGGCGCTGTCGCTGCTGGTGGTGGCGATCGCCATCGTCGCCCGTCTGCACGCCGTGCCGCTGGCGGTTTTGCTGCCGCATTGGCCGGTAGTGCTCAACCTGTTGGCGGGCAGCCTGCTCGGCGCCTGGTGGGCCGCGGGCTGGGCGATGCGCCTGCCGCGCAAGACGCTCGATGGCGTGCTGCTGGTGCTGCTCATCCTGCTGGCCTGCACCATGGCAGCCGAGCAGATATTCGGCCTGCGCACCCTGCCCAATTTCGCACAGATGCTGCCGCCCTGGGGGCATGCGGCTGTGGGTATCGCTGCCGGGCTGGTGATCGGCCTGTTCGCTGCGGTGATGGGCGTGGCCGGGGGCGAACTGCTCATTCCGACCATCGTGCTGCTGTGGGGACTGGACCTCAAGCTAGCGGGCAGCCTGTCGCTGCTGGTGTCGCTGCCGACCATGATCGTGGGCTTCACCCGCTACCGCGAAAGTGCGGCGTTCGCCGTGCTGCGCACCCATCGCGCGCTGCTGCTGAGCATGGCCGCAGGCTCACTGCTCGGCGCGCTGCTGGGGGGGCTGCTGCTGGGCGCAGTACCCACCGACGGCCTCGGCCTGCTGCTGGCGCTGATTCTGGCGGTATCCGCCTGGAAGGTGTTTCGCCACCGTCGTTCCACCTGAACATAAGGAAAGTTTGTCATGCAAACCGTTTTGCTCACCCGTCGCCGCCTTGCACTCGGCGGTTTGATTGCGCTGCTGCCCGCGGCGCGCGCACTGGCTGCCGATTCTGCCGGGCTGCTGCTCATGGCTGGCGCTGGTTACAAGCGCCCGGTCGAGGCGCTGTGCGCCGACTTCACCCGCGAAACCGGCATTGCGGTGGAGCGCAGCTATGGCAATCTGCAGCAAATCTTCGCCCAGGCGCGTGCCAGCGGGCGGGTGGATGTATTGATCGGCGACGCCGACTTCATCGACCACGCCAAAGACCTCAACCTGCCGCAGCGCCAGAGGCTAGGCCAGGGCAAGCTGGTGCTGGCGTGGCGGCGCAAGCTGTTGGGCCGACGCAGCCCCGACCCGATCACCAACCCGGTGCGCGACCTGCCGAAAATGGAGTCGATCACCCTGCCCAACCCGCAGCAGGCGATTTACGGCCGCGCCGCCGAGCAGTGGCTCAAGGCCAAGGGCTTGTGGGCTCCGCTGCAGGACAAGCTCAAGATCGTGCAGACCGTGCCGCAGGTCAGCGCCTATCTCACCTCGGGGCAGATCGACGCCGGTTTTCTCAATCTCACCGAGGTGCTGGCGGTCAAGGGGCAGCTCGGCGGCTACCTCGAACTCCAGCCGGGGGCGGACAGCTATGCGCCGATCGACATCGTTGCCGCCTTTCCGGTGGAGGCGGCGCAGCCAGAAACCACGGCCAGCCGCGCGCGCTTTGCGCAGTTCTTGCAAAGCGTGCAGGCGCAGGAGATTTTGCGCCGCGCCGGGCTCTGAGCCTTGTCGTATGCCCGTCCTCGCCCCGGATGCGGTCAAGGCGATATGGCTGAGCGTGCAAATCGCCCTGCTGGCGCTGCCCGCCTATGCCGCAGCCGCGGTACTGCTTTGTTACGCGCTGCAGTTCGGCCTGCGCCGACCGGCTTGGTTGGACGCGCTGATCACCATTCCGCTGGTGTTTCCGCCGGTGGTCATCGGCTTTGCCCTGCTGTGGCTGCTGGGGCGCGAGAGCCTGCTCGGGCGTGCGCTGCAGCATATCGGCGTGAATTTCGTGTTCACCTTTCCGGGGCTGCTGCTTGCAGCGTTCATCGCCGGGCTGCCGCTGGCAGTCAAGACCCTGCAGACCGCGCTGCAGACCCATCCCAGAGTCTGGCACGAGGTGGCGCTCACATTGGGCCGCGGGCCGCGCAATGTGTACGCCACCATGCATCTGCCCATCGCCCTGCCCGCCTTGCTCGGCGGGTTGCTGCTGGCGCTGGCGCGCGGCATGGGCGAGGTGGGGATTTCGCTCATGCTCGGCGGCAACATCCTCGGCCGCACCGAAACCCTGTCTCTGGCCATATTCAACACCGTGACCACGGGCGACTACGCCCAGGCGGCCTGGCTCAGCGCCTTGCTGGGCGGGTTCAGCCTGGTGCTGTTCGTTGCCGTGCGCTTGCTGCAAAACAAGGAGCTTGCCAAACATGATGTACTTCACCCAGGCTGACATCGATCAGCTCATTCTCGAAGACCTGCCGCTGCACGACGAAACCACGCGCGCGCTGGCGCTGCCCGACGTGCCCGGCAGCCTGACCTATTCCGCGCGCCAGCCCGGTGTGCTCGCGGGCCTGGCGCCGCTGCTGCGTCTGGCGCAATCGCTGGGCTTGCGCCCCGAGCCGCTCGCGGCCGATGGCGACGCCACTGCACCGGGGCAGGCGGTGCTGCGGCTGCACGGCAACGCGCACGCGCTGCACATGGCCTGGAAACAGGGCATGAATCTGCTCGAATACTTGAGCGGCATCGCCAGCGCCACGGCGCAGATGGTCGATTGCGCGCGGGGCGGCAATCCGCGCATTCAGGTCGCGGGCACGCGCAAGGCGCATCCCGGTGCGCGCAAGCTGCAGCACTACGCCGTGCTGTGCGGCGGAGGCATGGTGCACCGCGCCGGGCTGTCGGAAACCATTCTGGTGTTCGCCCAGCACCGCGCCTTTCTGCCTGAGCTGGATGCGGCGCAACTGGTGGCGCGCGCCAAGGCGCACAGCCCGGAGAAATTCGTGCTCATCGAGGCCGAAAGCGCCGACGACGCGCTGGTCGCCGCCCGCGCAGGGGCCGACGGCGTGCAGCTCGACAAAATGTCGCCCGAGCAACTGACCGCGCTCGTGCCGCAGCTGCGCGCGCTGCAGCCGCGGCTGACCATCAACGCCGCGGGCGGCATCCGCCCCGACAACGCCTCAGCCTTCGCCGCCAGCGGCGTGGATGTGCTCGTGACCTCCAGCCTGTACAACGCCAAGGCCGCCGATTTCGGCGCGGTGATGCAGCGGCTGTGAACTCTCTCGCGCAGCCGTAGAGAAAGCGGCTTGCTGCGGCGGGGTCGGCCTCCGCCACGGATGCGCCTTCACATGCGCTGCAGACCCATTCGCCGCCACAGCCCTTTTTCGATCTCGATGGCGGCAAACACCGCCAGGCTCAGCCCCAGGATCATCGCCCACGACGACGGCGGCAGCGCCGAGCCGCCGAGCAGTGACTGCAGCGGCGGCGCGTAGGTGAACGCCAGCTGCAGCAGCACCAGCAAAATGGCCACCGCCAGCGCCACCGGATTGCCGTGCAACAGGGTGCGATGCAGCGCCGAGGCGGTGTAGCTGCGCACCTGAAACAGATAGGCCAGTTCGGCGAAGGCCAGCATGTTGACCGCTGCGGTGCGTGCAAGCTCAAGGCTGCTGCCGCGCGCCAGTTCCCACTCGAAAATGCCGAAGGTTGTTGCGCCCATCAGCAGGCTGACGAACCCGATGCGCACCAGCATGGAGCGGGTGATCAGCGGCTCGGCGGGTGAGCGCGGCGGCCGCTGCATGACGTCGGTTTCGGGCGGCTCGAAGGCCAGCGCCAGCGACAGGGTGACCGCGGTGACCATGTTCACCCACAGGATCTGGCTGGCGGTGACCGGCAGGGCCAGACCCGCCAGCAGGGCAAACAAAATCACGCCAGCCTCGCCGATATTCGTCGGCAGGATGAACAGCAGCGACTTTTTGATGTTGTCGAACACCGCGCGGCCTTCGCGCACGGCGCGGGCGATGGTGGCGAAGTTGTCATCGGTGAGCACCAGATCAGCGGCCTCGCGCGCGGCGTCTGTGCCTCGCCGCCCCATCGCCACGCCGATGTCGGCGGCCTTGAGCGCCGGCGCGTCGTTCACGCCGTCGCCGGTCCTGGCGACGAGTTCGCTGTCGGCCTGCAGCGCGCGCACCAGCCTGAGTTTGTGTTCCGGGCTGGCGCGGGCGATGACGTCGGTCTGGAGCAAGGCGCGGCGCAAGGCGGCCTCATCGAGTTGGTCGATACGTGCGCCGTCGAGCGGCAACGCGGCATTCAACCCGATCTGCGCACCGATCGCTGCGGCGGTTACAGCGTGGTCGCCGGTGATCATTTTCACCCGCAGTCCGGCGCGCTGGCAATCGGCCACTGCGGCAATGGCCTCGTCGCGCGGCGGATCGATCAGGCCCGCCAGACCCAGCAGGGTGAACCGCGGCGTGATATCGGCGACGGTGAGTTGCGCCATATCTGAGGCGGCTTCGCAGCGTGCCAGCGCCAGCACGCGCAACCCCGATTGCGCTGCCCGCTCGATGGTCGCGAGCCAGTCGGACTGCACCGCCGGCGCGCCATTTGCCTCCAGCGTGCACAAGGCCAGCACCTGTTCCGGCGCGCCCTTGAGCAGGATGAACGCCTTGCCCTGCGGGTCGCGATGCAGCGTGGCCATGTAGCGCAGTTCGGATTCGAAGGGGATGGCATCGACCCGCGCAAACCGCGCGCGCAGCGCCACCCCGTCGAGACCGGCTTTGTAGGCCAGAGCCAGCAGCGCGCCCTCGGTGGGATCGCCGA
>CALBRU010000237.1 GCA_937927695.1 uncultured Thiomonas sp.
GGTTTTCCATACCGGTGATGTGGCTGCGTATGCCGCAAATCGCGCGCGCGCCGAACACCGATAGATGCAGCCAACCCAGGGTGAAGCGATACAGCCGCGTGCCGCGAATGAAAATGGACAGAATCACCACGATGACAGCGTAAGGCACCACTGTCACGATCAGCCACGCCATGTAAAGCAGAGAACGGAGAAAGCGCATGGCGGCTCGGTCACGCTTGGTCTGGCGTCTTGGGTTGTTCCAGCAGCCAGGAAGCGAACGCCGCCAGGTCGTCGTGCACCCGGGTGCCCGCAGGCAGATTGCCCAGATCGGCCAGACGCTCGCCCTTGCCGGTGCGCACCAGATGCAGCCCGCACCCCAGCGGCTCACCGGCCTGCAAATCACGCACGCTGTCGCCCACCGAAGGCACGCCCTCGAGCGTTGCAAGCTCGTAGCGGCGGGCGATGTCCTGGAACAAGCCGGGCTTGGGTTTGCGGCAACTGCAGTGATCTTCCGGCGCGTGCGGGCAGAAGAAAATGGCGTCGATGCGCCCGCCCACTGCCGCCAGCGCCTTGTGCATCTTTCGATGGATGGCGTTGAGCGTGCTCATGTCGAACAGGCCCCGCCCAACGCCCGACTGATTGGTGGCCACCGCCACATGCCAACCCTCGTGGTTCAGCCGGGCGATGGCCTCCAGGCTGCCGGGAATGGGCACCCACTCGTCGGGCGACTTGATGAAGTCGTCGCTGTCTTGGTTGATGACGCCGTCGCGGTCGAGGATGAGCAGTTTCATGCCGTGATTGTCGTGCAGGATGGGAACTCAGGATGGGACTCAGGCCGCGAGACGCGACAAATCGGCCACCTGGTTCATCGCCTCCTGCAGCCGCGCCAGCAGGGCCAGGCGGTTGGCGCGCAACGCGGGGTCTTCGGCGTTGACCATCACCTGGTCGAAGAAGGTGTCCACCGGCTCTTTCAGCGCGGCAAGCTCGCATAGAGCGGCGGTGTCGTTGTGGGCGCTGTAGAACTGCTGCACCTGCGGCGCCACGGCACTCAAGGCTTGTGACAAGGCGATTTCAGCGGGTTCGATCAGCAGATCAGCGTTGAAGCCGCTGCCGTGTTTCGCGCCTTCGGATTTGCGCAGAATATTCCCCACCCGTTTATTGGCCGCGGCCAGCGCGGCAGCCTCCGGTAAAGCGGCGAAAGCGCGCACCGCTTCCAGGCGGCGCGGCACATCGGCCAGAATCTCGGGCCTTTGCGCCAGCACCGCATCGACCTCCTGCGCCGTCCATCCCTGCTCGCGCAGCAGGTTGGCCAGACGCTCGTAGAGGAAGATCTGCACATCGGCGCTGGGGTCTGAAAACCCGACCACGCCGCTGAACACCGGCACCGCATGTTCCAAATAACGCGAGAGTTCGATGCCCTGGCCGCGCTCCATCAACATGCGCAGAATGCCCAGCGCATGGCGACGCAGCGCGAACGGGTCTTTGTCGCCGGTCGGGCGTTCGCCGATGCCGAACAGGCCGACCAGGGTTTCGGTCTTGTCGGCCAGCGCCAGCGCGAAACCCACATCGCTGCGCGGGAGTTCGTCGCCGGAAAAACGCGGCTTGTAGTGGTCTTCGATGGCCTCGGCCACCAAGGCGTCTTCGCCATCATGCGCGGCGTAGTAACGCCCCATGATGCCCTGCAGTTCGGGAAACTCGCCGACCATGTCGGTCAGCAGATCGGTCTTGGCCAGCAGCGCGGCGCGCTCGGCCTGCTCGACGGGAAACGACGGTGGAATCTGTCTGGCAATGGCCCCCGCGAGCGCTTGCACCCGCCGCATGCGCTCGCCCTGCGAGCCCAGCTTGGCGTGATAGACCACCTTGTCCAGGCCGGGGACGCGGCTTTCGAGCGAGCGCTTGCGGTCCTGCTCGAAGAAGAACTGGGCATCGGCCAGGCGGGGCCGCACCACGCGTTCGTTGCCCTCGATCACCTCGCTGGGATCGGCTGGCGAGATATTGCTGACCACGAGGAACTGGTGGGTCAGTTTGCCTGCGGCGTCGAGCAGCGGAAAGTATTTCTGGTTGGCCTTCATCGTGAGGATGAGGCATTCCTGCGGCACGGCGAGGAAGGCGGGATCGAACTCGCACAACAGTACATTCGGGCGCTCGACCAGAGCGGTGACTTCGTCGAGCAGCGCGGCATCGGCTATGGGGTGCAGGCCCGGTCCGGCCTGTCGCGCGGCGGCCTGCAGCTGCGCCGCGATTTCGGCACGGCGCGCGTCGAAGCTGGCGATCACCGCGCCTTGTTCTCGCAGTTGGTCGGCGTAGCTGTCGGCGTCGCGCAGCACGATGGGATCGGCCTGGGCCTCAAACCGATGGCCGTGCGTTTCGCGCCCAGCCGCCAGCCCCAGCGCCTGCACCGGCACGACATCGGCGCCATGCAAGGCGACCAGGCCATGCGCGGGGCGCACGAACTTCACCGTGGTCCAGCCATCTTCCAACTGGTAGGCCATCACCTTGGGGATGGGCAGCTTGGCGATGGCCTCGGCGAGCGCCTTCTGCAGGCCCTCGGCCAGTGAAGCGCCGGGCGCCACGGTGTCGATGAACAGGATTTCGGCTTTGCCCTCGCCTTCGCGCCGCAAGCGGGGAGCGGCGTCGGCACCCAGTCCCAAGGCGCCGAGCTTTTTGAGCAAGGCCGGGGTGGGCTTGCCGTCGGCATCCAGCCCCACGGCCACGGGCATGAGCTTCTGCGCCACGGCCTTGTCGGCCGCCTTGGCGGCGACGGCGGGGATGCGCGCGGCCAGTCGGCGCGGGCTGGCGTAGGGCGTCGGCTCGACATCAGATGCGGCCAGCCCCTGGGCCTGCAGACTCGCGGCCAGGGTACGGGCGAAGGACTCGCCCAGCGCGGGCAGCGCCTTGGGCGGCAGTTCTTCGACGAAGAGTTCGACAAGCAGGTTCTGTAGGTTCATGGCAGGCAATTGCGGGCGGCGGTCGACCCGCGACAGGAGCGCGGGCGCGGCGTGCGGCAGACGTCAGGCGGCTTTCTTCTGGGCGAGTTGGGCAGAGACTTCGTCGGCCCAGGCGCGGGGCGCCAGCGGGAAACCCAGACGGGCGCGACTGTCGAGGTATTCCTGCGCCACGCCGCGCGCCAGGTTGCGAATGCGGCCGATGTAGGCCGCCCGTTCGGTGACGGAAATCGCGCCGCGGGCGTCGAGCAGGTTGAAGCTGTGCGCGCACTTGAGCACCTGTTCGTAAGCGGGCAGCGCCAGTTGCGCGGCCATCAGCGCCTTGGCCTGCTTTTCATGCGCAGCGAAGGCGCTTAGCAGAAAGTCCACATCGCTGTGCTCGAAGTTGTAGGTGCTCTGCTCGACTTCGTTCTGGTGGAACACGTCGCCGTATTTGAGCAAGGTCTTGTGTCCGGCGACCTCGGTTTCGGTCCAGACGAGGTCATACACGCTGTGCACGCCCTGCAAATACATGGCCAGACGCTCCAGGCCGTAGGTGATTTCTCCGGTCAGCGGCTTGCAGTCGATGCCGCCGACCTGCTGGAAATAGGTGAACTGGGTGACTTCCATGCCATTGAGCCAGACCTCCCAGCCCAGCCCCCAGGCGCCCAGCGTGGGGTTCTCCCAGTCGTCCTCGACAAAGCGGATATCGTTGGTCTTCAGGTCAAAGCCCAGCGCCTGCAGACTGCCGAGATAGAGATCGAGGATGTTGTCGGGCGCGGGTTTGAGCACCACCTGAAACTGGTAGTAATGCTGCAATCGGTTGGGGTTGTCGCCGTAGCGGCCGTCTTTCGGGCGACGGCTGGGCTGCACATAGGCGGCTTTCCACGGCTCAGGGCCGAGGGCGCGCAAAAAGGTGGCGGTGTGGCTGGTGCCGGCGCCCACTTCCATGTCGTAGGGCTGAAGAATGGCACAGCCCTGCCGGGCCCAGTAGGTTTGCAGGGTGAGAATGAGGTCTTGAAAGGTGCGCATGGAATCGGCCTTGAAGAAGGCGCCATTGTAGAAACCCGCCGCAGGGCAGCTTGGAGCCGCGGGACTCATCCCCCTCGGGGGGCCTGCCGCGAAGCGGCAGGTCTGGGGGAGCTCTTCTCAGGGATTGCCGCCCAGCGAAGGCAGGATGGCCCCCGGCTGCAGAGACGGCGGGGGCGCCACGGGCTGGGCCACCGCTGCCGGGTGCGTGCCAGGCCCCTGACCGCGCACGCTGACGGTGGAAGTGCCCACCGGCACGCCGCCCGGCCCGACCAGCATGCCGCCGCTGCCGGTGCTGATGCCACCTGCAGCCAGCGGCGCCGAAGAGGGCGCAGACAGCGGCATCTGGGCGTCGATGGCCAGTGGCGGAAAATTCTGCAGAAAGTAGCCGCTCACCGCGCCCGGGCCATTGGAGGCAAAGCCAGTAGCCGGGTTGACCTGCGACATGATCACCCCAGACGGCACCGGCCAGGGTACGTCGGGCTTGCCTTGCAGGGCGACGCGCATGTAGTCCATCCAGATCGGCAGCGCGGCCTTGGCGCCCTGCTCGCCGCGGTAGAGGTCGCGCTGGTTGTTGTAGCCCATCCAGGTGATGGCGACCAGATCGGGGTTGAAGCCGTCGAACCAGGCATCGTGGAAATTCTGCGAGGTGCCGGTCTTGCCCGCCAGATCGATGCGGCCGAGCGACAGCGCCGCCGCGCCCGTGCCGTGCTGGATCACCGCCTGCATCATCTGCGTGGTGAGGAAGGCATTGGCCGCGCTGATGATGCGCGGCGCGTTCTGGCCCGCGATTTCCGGCTTGTGGACATAGACCTCGGCGCCGTGGGCATCAACGATGCGTTTGATGAGATAGGGTTGCACCAGCGAGCCGCCATTGGCGAACACCGCGTAGGCCGTGGCCATCTGCAGGGGCGTGAAGCTGCCCGCGCCCAGCACCATGGTGGGATAGGGCGGAATCTGGTCGAGGGGCAGGCCGAAACGCGAGGCGAACTGGCGTGCGTAGGGAATGCCCACGGCCAGCAGCACCTTGACCGCGCAGACGTTGTCGGAATGCGCCAGCGCCAGGGTGGCGGGAATGGCGCCGAGCTGCTCGTTGTCGTAGTTGTGCGGCGTCCAAGGCGGCAGCCCCGGGCCTTGCGAAATGGTGATGGGCGAATCGTCGATGACGGTCGTGGGCGCCAGGCCCTCGTCCACCGCGGCGGAATAGATAAAGGGCTTGAAGCTCGAACCGGGCTGGCGGAAGGCCTGGTTCACATGGTCGAACTTTTCGTGGTTGTAATCGAAGCCGCCCACCCAGGCGCGCACTGCGCCGTCATGCGGATCGACCGACACCAGCGCCGACTGCACGTCGGGCATCTGCGCGATGCGCCAGCCCTTGGCCAGCTTCTGCAGCCAGACCACGGCGCCACGATCGATGCGCTGTTTGTCGGCGGCCTTGGGCGATAGGCCCGCAGCGGCGAAGCGCAGGGCATCGCCGCTGAGTTCCACCGTGTTGCCCGATTCGAGCACGGCCTCGACCAGCTTGGGGCTGGCGTGCAGCACCACGGCCGGATGCAGGCTACCGGCCGCGTCGTAGGGTTTGAGCGCCTTGACCGCCACGCCGAGCGCATCGGCATCGTGCGCGGGCAGATCGATGCGCGCCTGCGGTCCGCGCCAGCCGTGGCGCTGGTCGTAGGCCAGGACCCCGGCGCGGACCGCGTCCACCCCCGCCTTCTGGTCGCGGTCATGCAGGGTGGTGTAGACCTTGTAGCCGTCGGTGTAGGCCGATTCGCCGAACCGCGCCACCATGATCTCGCGCACCTGCTCGGCGGCGTAATCGGCGTCCACCTTGTAGCGCAGCAGACCTTGCCCGGCCACTACATTCAGAGGCGCCTGCATGGCGTCGTCATACTCCGCCTGGGTGATATCGCCCAGCACTTTCATGCGGCCGAGCACGTAATGCTGGCGAATGAGCGCGGCCTTGATATTGGTCTGCGGGTTGAAGGCCGAAGGCGCCTTGGGCAGGCCCGCGAGCACGGCGATCTGCGCCAGGCTGAGCTGGTCGAGCGGCTTGCCAAAGTACACCTGCGCCGCCGCCGCCACGCCATAGGCGCGCTGGCCGAGATAGACCTGATTGAGATAGCGTTCGAGAATCTGATTCTTGCTCAGCTCATGCTCGATCTTGTAGGCCATCAGCGCTTCGGTGAACTTGCGCAGCGGCGTTTTTTGCGGGCTGAGATAGAAGTCGCGCGCCACCTGCATGGTGATGGTGGACGCGCCCTGCACGGCGGCGCCGTGCATCAGGTCGGCCAGGGCGGCGCGAAACACGCCCGTCCAGTCCACCGCGCCATGCTCGTAAAACTGCGCGTCTTCGGCGGCGAGAAAGGCCTCGCGCACCTGCAGTGGAATCTGCTCGAACGGCACCACGGTGCGGCGCTGCACGCCAAACTCGCCGATCAGCGTGCCCTCGGCCGAATACACCCGCAGCGGCAGGTCAGGGCGGTAATCGGTCAGTTCGTTCAGCGCGGGCAGCCGCGGATAGAGCATGACCACGGCAAACACCAGCGCCAACAGCCCGGCCACGCCCAGCAGCACGGCGCCGAGCAAAAATTTGAGCCAGAGAGGGCGGGAACGCACAGCGCGCTTGGGGCGCTTGTCGCGGCCTGCAGGCGGCTTGGGAGAACCCGCAGGGGCGGAGTCAGCAGAGGTACTCATAGTCGCGGGGCATGATAGCCGCCGCATCCGCTAAAACACCCGCCATCCTGTGAGCAGTTGTGACCCGACGTAACGATCTGCGCGGCGCGCCCTCATTGCGCCGGGGGATAGGTCGGGGGATAGGCCGGCTGCGGCTGATAGCTCGGCTGTTGCGGCGTCGGCTGGTAAGACGGCTGCGCGGGATAGGCCGGAGGCGGGGGCGGCGCCACATAGCGCGGCGCGGCATAACCCGGCACCTGCGCACCTCTTGAGTACATGCATTGCTGATACGCAATGTTGTAAGCGCGCTGCGCGCTGCCCTGCGTGTCGCCATAAGACCCCGCACCGCCCGCGCTGCCCGCGAGCAGGCCGAGGCCCGCGCCCACACCGGCCCCCTGACTGTTGCCACCGATCAGCGCCCCGGCCGCGGCCCCGATGCCGGTGGCAAGGGCGGCCGAGGTCACGCCGGAATTGCTCGCGCCGCCCTGGTAAGGTGCGGCCTGCTGCTGCGCAAACTGGCGGCAACTCGCATCAATCGCCTGAAACTGCTCGAACGGCATACCTGGCGCCGGCATGACCGCAATCGTGGGCCCGAGCGGCGCGGTGGCACAGCCCCCCAGCACGAGAGCGCCCACAGCGGCAGGAAGAAGAAACAGGGGACGGGAAAACCGAAGGTTTCGATAAATTCGCATGATGCTTCCTCGATAGATCGTTATAAAAAGTGGAAAGCGTGAATCACTTGGCCGGCGGCGTAGGCGGCGAGGCAGGCACCGGCGTCCACCCGCCCGGGCAGACCGAGACATAGGGGTAGTAACCCGCCGGGTTCTGGCAGTAGTACCAGAACGACTGCGGCGCCGGGCCGGGCGGCAGCGATTGCACCACCACCGGCTGCCGCTCCACCACTACCGGAGGGCTCCAGGTGGACCAGCCGCCATAGCCCGGAAAAGGCCGATACCAACCGGGCTCATACCAACCGCCGTCCCAGCCTGGCCCCCAGCCCCAGCCGTAGTAAGCCGGCACGCCAATACCGATACTCCAATACACGCGCGCCTGAGCTAAGCCCGGCACGAGCAAAGACCCGGCCGCCGCGGCGGCCAACAAAACCATCTTGATTCGGGATAAGGAATGCATATCAGCTCTTTTCTGTTTGGAACGCGCTCGCCTGACCAAGTTCCGCCACACGCCCACCACAGTCTTTTCACTTTAACGAGCTTCAGCCCCCAATGGGGGACACCCCATGGGGTGCGGGGAATGCAAATTTTTAATTCGGATTGATTGCAGACTGTTTCTGGTCAACAGCTCGGCATGCGCGCGCGTTACAGTTGCGGCCGCAGCGCGTCTTGATGGCCCGCATTCGGGGCTGCAACGCGCATTCCTGAGTGCTTCCTTGGTGATCCAATGCGTAAATTCCTGTTTGTTTTCACGGTCTTGTTGGCACAGACCGGTTTGGCGCAGGCCAAGGACGATGTGGTGGTGGTGCTCGATTCGGGCGATGCCCGCGTCACCCTGATCGACCAAAACACCCGCCAGTCCATCGGCAGCTTTGCCACCGGCAAGGAGCCTCATCACCTGATGGCCACGCCGAATAATCAAGACTTGATCGTCGCCAACGCGGTGAGTGGCGACCTCATGTTGCTCAACCCGCAGACGGGCAAGCCCATCGGCAGCGTGCCCGATATTCCCGACCCCTACCAGATCGGTTTTTCGCCCGATCATCGCTGGTTCGTGGTGAACTGCCTGCGCCTGAACCGGGTGGACATTTACAGCTACGACCAAGGCAAGCTCCTGCTCGCCAAGCGTATTCCCCTCAAGTCGCTGCCCAGCCACATGGCGTTCACCGCCGACAGCAAGACGGTGTACATCAGCCTGCAGGAAACCAATTCGGTGGCCGCCATCGACCTGCCCACGCAAACCGTGATGTGGACGATGAAAGTGGGTGAAACCCCAGCCGGGTTGTGGCTGACGCCGGGGGACAAGACCCTGCTGGTGGCCCTGACCGGCAGCGATGCGGTGGTGGCCGTCGATCCGCGCACCCGCACGGTGTTCAAGCGCATCGTCACCGGAAAGGCGGCGCACAACTTCCGCTCCATGGCCGACGGGCGGCATGTGCTGGTGAGCAACCGGGTGTCGAACACCATCAGCATTCTCGACATGGACACCCTCACCAAGGTGGGCGACATCACCGGCCTGCGTCCCGGACCGGACGACTTGGAGTTGTCCGCCGACCGCCGCTGGCTGTGGGTGACCTTCCGCTTTGCCCGCTCGGTGGGCGTGATCGACATGGATACGCGCAAACTGGTGGATGTGATTCCAGTAGGCAAGTCGCCGCATGGCATCTACTTCTACAACCGCGCGCCGTTCTACGACAACCTGCCGCCGCTCTCCACCCTGGCGCGCCAGCAGGCTGCATCACTGCACCTGAAGCCGACCACGACCATCGCGGCCACGCGCTGAGATCCTTCACCCACCGCCATGCTCAATCCGCTCGACTGGATCAGCCACGCCACCAGCCTGCTCATCGGCGAGGCGCAGACCTGGGTGTTCATCACCTTGGTGCAGCCGGTGCTCTACCACTTTCACCTCATGGTGGATGACGATTTTGCCTATGACGGCGTGTTGTGGTTTCTCGCCGGGTTGCTGCAGATCGCCGTGGTCTATGCGGTGCTCAGACCGCTCGAAGCGCTGCGGCCGCTCGAAGTCTGGCCCAACCGCCGCGCGGTGCGGGTGGATGTGCTCTACACCTTCATCAACCGCCTTGGGCTGATCAATCTGGTGCTGTTTTTCACCCTGCAGCCCGCGTTTGACAGCCTGCAGGAATGGTTCCGCCTGCGCGGAGTGGACAACCTCAACCTCGACGCGCTGTGGCCCGGCGTCACCGACCGACCGCTGGTGAGCTTCCTGATCTATTTCATCGTGCTCGATTTCGCGGGTTACTGGTATCACCGCGCGCAGCACCAGATCCAGTGGTGGTGGGAGCTGCACGCGGTGCACCACAGCCAGCGCCAGCTCAGCCTGTGGTCGGACGACCGCAACCATGTGCTCGACGACGTGTTGATGGCGGCATTTTTCGCCACGCTGGCGCTGTTGATCGGCGTGCCGCCCAACCAGTTCGTCGCGCTGTCGCTGGTGTCGGGCGCGCTGCAAAGTCTGCAGCATGCCAACATCCGGCTGTCTTTCGGCTGGCTGGGCGAGCGGCTGCTGGTGAGCCCGCGGTTTCACCGCCTGCACCACGCGGTGGGCTACGGCCACGAGCTTGGCCACCAGAACAACGCGCGGCTGTACGGCTGCAATTTCGGCGTTCTGCTGCCGTGGTGGGACGTGCTGTTCCGTTCGGCCGACTTCACCACCCCGCTGCAACCCACCGGCGTGCGCGCCCAGCTTCCCGCACCAGACGGCCAGGGCATCGATTACGGCGAGAGCTTCTGGGCGCAGCAGTGGCTCGGCTTGCTGCGCATGACGCGGCGCATCACCGGGCGCATTGCCGAGTCACACCGCAAAACCCCCTCCAACGGCCGCACGGCCTGATCGCGCGCAACCGGGGAGATCAACCTGCGTCTGGCGTGTCCGTGAGGGTGCTCCGGTGTTCCGCCTGGGCGTGCGCCATGTGCGAAGGGTCATGCGCTGCATTCACACTCCCCAGACGACCGGCGTATCCGCCTCCTGGCAACGCTTGAGCATCTGGATGAACGGCCAGGACCGCTGCTTCAGGCCGATGGGTTGCGCCGCCGAGACCACCTGTCCGTCCGCAGCAGCCGACTCCATCGCCGCGTTGCGCGCCTGCTCTTCTGCGTCCACGGCCGCTTCGAGGGCGGCGATGGCCGCAGGCATTTCGGACGGCTCTATGATGCCTTGCGCGCCCGCCGACTTGCCGATGATGGAAAGAATGCGTTCGGCCGGGCCGACGTTCATGAACAAATCACTGTCGGCCTTGGATTGAAATTTGTAAATCATGGGGGCTCCTTGCGGGGGAAACGTCGTTGCGCCGTCTCTCGGATGCATTGTGCCGACCCAAGCTGTCGAATGCCACGAGAATGTCCACGCGCTGGGGTCAGTTGCCCGCGCTGCGGCGCAGCAAAAACAGCAGAAAAAATTCCCATCGACTTGAAAATCAACGGACATCGACACGCTGCGGCGTTTTGTCACAGCACCGCGCCGCGTAAGAGCAACACCCGAGCCTAGGGAATTCCCGGACATTGCTCCAAATCAAAAAAATGAGATACGTGGGCGCCTATCCTTGCCCCGTGTTCTTCGCCGCGTGGGGGTCAATCAGCCGCGCCATGCAGCGCAAGACCCACGGATCGACACAACAGGAGCGCCAAAATGATCGACACCCTCGTCGTGGACTTATCGCGGTGGCAATTTGCCTCCACCGCGCTATACCACTTCCTTTTCGTCCCCCTCACCCTGGGCATCAGCTTCATGATCGCCGCCATGGAGACGGTTTACGTCACCACCGGCAAAACGATCTACCGCGACATGACCCAGTTCTGGGGCAAGCTGTTTCTCATCAACTTCGCCCTGGGCGTGGCCACCGGCCTGACCATGGAGTTCGAGTTCGGCACCAACTGGTCGTTTTATTCCGGCTTCGTCGGTGACATCTTCGGTGCGCCGCTGGCCATTGAAGGCCTGATGGCCTTCTTCATGGAGTCCACCATGATCGGCATGATGATCTTCGGCTGGAAGCGCCTGACCAAAGGTCAGCATCTGCTGGTGACCTATCTGGTGGCCATCGGCTCCAACCTGTCGGCCTTGTGGATTCTGGTGGCCAACGGCTTCATGCAAGACCCGCAAGGCGCCGCGTTCAACCCGGTGACCATGCGCATGGAACTCACCAACTTCGGCGCGCTGATTTTCAGCCCGGACGCGCAGGCCAAGTTCGTGCATACCAGCATCGCCGGTTACGTCACCGCCGCCGTGTTCGTCGCCGGGGTGAGCGCTTGGTATATGGTGCGCAACCGCCATATGGAACTGGCTCGCCGCTCCTTCCGCATGGCCGCGCTGTTCGGCGTGCTGTCCACCGCCGGGGTCATCACCCTGGGTGACGCACTGGGTTTCGTCGGCGCGCATGCGCAGCCGTCCAAGCTCGCCGCCATGGAAGCCATGTGGCAAACCGAGGCAGCGCCTGCTCCGTTCAATGTGGTGGCCTGGCC
>CALBRU010000238.1 GCA_937927695.1 uncultured Thiomonas sp.
TCGACATCGCCGGCGGCCAGCGCGTGGCGGTAATCCAGCGTGGCCGACAACGGCAGCACGTCCACCCCGCACAGCGGCGCTTCGCGTTTGAGCGTGGCGATGAGCTGCGGCAGAAAGGCCGGGTCCATATAGTCGGCCGCCGCCAGGCGAAACTGTCGCGTGCTGTGCATCGCATCGAAAGGCCCGGCGCCGCCGAGCATGCGCTGCGCTTCCCGCAGGATGCAGGCGCTCGGCTCGATCAGGCTGGCGCCAAAGGCGGTAGGCACCATCGCATTGCCGCTGCGCACTAGCAGTTCATCGCCGGTGATGCCGCGCAGGCGGCGCAGAGCGGCGCTCACGGCGGGTTGGGTCGAGCCCAGCCGCATGGCGGCGCGGGAAACATTCGATTCGGTCAGCACGGTATGCAGTACCCGGATGAGATGCAGGTCAATGGAGTCCAGCGCATTGTTCATGGTGCAGCCCCTTGCGGCATCAGCCGCTTCGCATGTTTTGTATACAGTTCAGCATATGTCAATCGCGCCGGATCGTGGCCCAATACTTGCAGCATCGTGCTCACTCTGCTTTTCACCTCTCCACCGTCTGATGGCCCGCAACCTGCCATGAACACCCAACCCATCCGCTTCGTCCACCGCGGCCACATCACCGAAGTTGCCGGCCTGCCCATCACCACCACCGTGCTGCAATGGCTGCGCGAGCATGCGCACCATTGCGGCACCAAGGAAGGCTGCGCCGAAGGCGACTGCGGCGCCTGCACCGTGGTTGTGGCGGAGCTGGCCGATGGCATCAATCAAGATTGCGCCGCCGTGATCGTTGGGGCTTTGCAGCTACGCCCGATCAACGCCTGCATCCGCTACTTGCCCACCCTGCACGGCAAAGCACTGTTGACCGTCGAAGACCTTCAGCGACTCGCCCCGGGCCACCCGCTGCACCCGGTGCAGCAAGCCCTGGTCGATTGCCACGGTTCGCAGTGCGGTTTCTGCACTCCCGGCTTCGCCATGTCGCTCTACGCAAGCTACGAGCGCCACCAGGGCGCGGGCACCCGGCCCACGCGTCAGCAACTCGCCGACGACCTGTCGGGCAATCTGTGCCGCTGCACCGGTTACCGCCCCATTCTCGATGCGGGCCAGGCGATGTTCGAGGCGCCAGCGGCGCGGCTCGACCCCGAGCCCCTTGCCGCGCTGCTGCGCCAGATCGCCGAGCGCACGACCGAGCCTTTTGTACACACTGCGCCCAACCCCGCCTACCCCGATGCGCGGGGTCATCCCCGCATCGACCATTTCATCGCGCCACGTACCCTTGAAACTTTTGCCGCCGTCCGGGCCGAACGGCCAGAGGCCAGACTGTTGGCTGGCGCCACCGACATCGGTCTGTGGACCAACAAGCAGTTGCGCGACGTGGGCGATCTGCTCTATTTGGGTGATGTGCGCGAGTTGCATGCGGTGGAGCACGACGGCCCCCAGCTTCGCATCGGCGCGGCCGTGCCGCTGGACGATGCCTGGGCTGCGCTGGTGCAGCACTGGCCCGAGCTGCGCGAGATGGCGCTGCGCTTTGCCGGCCCGCCCGTACGTCACGCCGGCACTCTGGGCGGAAATGTGGCCAACGGCTCGCCCATCGGCGACAGCGCGCCAGTGCTGCTCGCGCTCGACGCCGTGCTGCTGCTGCAGCGTGGGTCGGCCCTGCGCCGCCTGCCGCTAGCCGAGTTCTATCTCGACTACATGAAAAACGCCCTGCAGCCCGGTGAGTTTTTGCGGGCCATCGAGTTGCCTCTGCCCACCCCGAGTGAGACCCCGCAGCAGGCGCTGCGGCTGCGGGCCTACAAACTTTCCAAACGCTACGACTGCGACATTTCGGCGGTGAGCTGCGGCCTGGCCCTGCGGCTCGATGCGCAAGGCCACGTCAGCCACGCGCGCCTGGCCTTTGGCGGCATGGCCGCAGTGGTCAAGCGCGCCGCGCAGGCCGAAGCCGCGCTGCTGGGCCAGCCCTGGAGCGAAGCCAGTGTGCGCGCGGCCATGCAGGCGCTGGGCGCCGACTTCCAGCCGCTGACCGATCTGCGCGCCAGCAGCGGCCATCGCCAGCGCGTGGCGCGCAATCTGCTGTGGCGCTTCTGGCTGGAAACCCGCACTGACGCACCACTGCCCGCCAGCCAAACCAGCGTCTGGGCGGGACTTCAGCCCGCGCTGCACACGGTTTGAGGACCGCCCCATGAACAAGCCCAGCGACCTCTTGTCCCTCTCGCCCGCCATTCAGAACTTTGCCCGCCAGGACAACACGCCGTGGAGCGAAGCCGAATGGCCCGCGCTGCGCGAAGGCGCCCGAGTCGGAGTCAGCCCGCCGCACGAATCGGCACATCTGCACGTCAGCGGCCAGGCCACCTACACCGACGACGCCCCGGAACTGCACGGCACGCTGCACGCGGCGCTGGGGCTTTCTCCCCTGGCGCACGGCAAGCTGCTGGGCATCGACCTCGCCCGCCTGCGCGCCCAGCCGGGCGTGGTGGCCGTGTTCACCGCAGCCGACATTCCGGCGGTGAACGACTGCGGTCCCGTGATGCACGACGATCCCATTCTGGCCGACGGCACTCTACGCTTCGTCGGCCAGCCGGTCTTCCTGGTTGTAGCCACCACGCAGACCCTCGCGCGCCGCGCGGCGGCGCTGGCGCGCGAGGTGATCCAGGCCGAAGCCCTGCCCGCGCTGCTCACCGCCCGCGAGGCCCATGCCCAGGGCCAGTATGTGCTGCCGCCGATGCATCTGACGCGCGAGACGTCGCCCGGCGAACTCGAACGGGCGATGGCCTCAGCCCCCCATCGCCTGCAAGGCAGCCTGAGCGTGGGCGGGCAGGAGCAGTTCTACCTCGAAGGCCAGGTGGCCTATGCCATGCCGGCGGAGGACGCCGGCATGCGCGTGCTGTGCTCCACCCAGCACCCCAGCGAGATGCAGCATGTCGTCGCCCACATGCTGGGGTGGAGGCAGCATCAGGTGCAGGTGGAATGCCGACGCATGGGCGGCGGCTTCGGCGGCAAGGAGTCGCAATCGGCGCAGTTCGCCTGTTGCGCGGCGCTGGCCGCCCACCTGCTGCAGAGGCCGGTGAAACTGCGGCTAGACCGCGACGACGACTTTCTCATCACCGGCCGACGCCACGGCTTTGAATACGACTACACCGTGGGCTTCGATGACGACGGTCGCATCCTCGCCTACGAGGTGACCTTGATCGCCAATGCAGGGCATTCCGCCGATCTCTCCGGCGCGGTGCTCACCCGGGCCATCTGCCATGTGGACAACGCCTACTGGCTGCCCAATGTCGCCATCCACGGTTTCGTCGCCAAAACCAACACCCAGAGCAACACCGCCTTCCGCGGTTTCGGCGGTCCGCAAGGCGCCCTCGTCACCGAATTCGTGCTCGACTCCATCGCTCGCAAACTGGGGCATGACGCGCTGCAGGTGCGCCGCGCCAATTTCTACGGCATCGGCCAGAACAACCACACGCCCTACGGCCAGGGCGTGATTGACAACGTCATCTCCCTGCTGGTGGACCAGCTTGTGCAAAGCGCCGACTACGCCGCGCGCCGCACCGCGATTGCCCGCTTCAACGCCCACAGCCCGGTACTCAAGAAGGGGCTGGCGCTCACCCCGGTGAAGTTCGGCATCTCGTTCAATGTCGTGCATCTGAACCAGGCGGGCGCCCTCGTGCATATCTACACCGATGGCAGCGTGCTGGTGAACCACGGCGGCACCGAAATGGGGCAAGGGCTGAACACCAAAGTGGCGCAGGTCGTCGCCGAGGAACTGGGGCTGGACTTCGCCGCCGTGCGCTGCACCGCCACCGACACCCACAAGGTGGCCAACACCTCGGCCACCGCCGCCTCCACCGGGGCCGACCTCAACGGCATGGCCGCGCTCGATGCCGCCCGCACCCTGCGCCAGCGGCTGGCCCGCTTCGCCGCCGAACGTCACGGCGGACGCACCGAGGCGGTGCGCTTCAGTGGCGGACTGGTGCACGCGGGCAGCACCACCCTGCCCTTTGCTACCCTGGTGCAGCAGGCTTATCTCGCCCGGGTGCAGTTGTGGAGCGACGGCTTCTACACCACGCCCGACCTGCATTGGGACGCCAAGACCCTCACCGGGCACCCGTTCTACTACTTCGCCTACGGCGCCGCGGTGAGCGAAGTGCTGGTGGACACGCTGACCGGCGAATGGCGGCTGCTGCGCGCCGACCTGCTGCACGACGCCGGGAAGTCGCTCAATCCGGCCATCGACATCGGGCAGGTCGAAGGCGCGTTCATTCAGGGCATGGGCTGGCTCACTCTGGAAGAACTGGTGTGGCATCCCCAAACCGGCCTGCTGCTCACCCACGCGCCCAGCACCTACAAAATCCCCACCGCCAACGACTGCCCGCCCGATTTTCGCATCGCGCTGTTCGACAACCCCAACGTCCAGCCGACCCTCCATCGCTCCAAGGCCGTGGGCGAGCCGCCGCTGCTGCTGCCCTTCTCGGTGTTGCTGGCCCTGCGCGATGCCATTTCCGCCGTCGGCGACCATCGCATCGACCCGCCGCTGCGCGCACCGGCCACGCCCGAAGCCATACTCGACGCAGTCGATGCGGTGCGCACTGCGAGTGTTGTGCCATGAAACGCGAACCTGCACCGCTCAACCTGCTTGATGACGAACCCGCGCAGACGCTCTGGGTCTGCGTCACCCTCAGTCGGGTGCGCGGCTCCGCGCCGCGCGAACAAGGTGCCTGCATGCTGGTTGGGGCCACGCAAACCCACGGCAGCATCGGCGGCGGTCATCTGGAATACAAGGCCATCGCCACAGCGCGGCAACTGCGGGAACGATGGGCCGCCGGCTCGACAACCGAACTCCATCTCGAAAGCTACGCCCTTGGCCCCGCGCTCGGGCAATGCTGCGGTGGCCACGTCGAACTTCGCTACGAGATCGCCGCCAGCGGCGCGCTCCCCGTCCCCGACCCGCTGTTCCATCTGCAGCTTTTCGGCGCGGGCCATGTCGGCCGGGCGCTGGTGCGCGCCTTGCGCCCTCTGCCTTGTCACATCGACTGGATCGACGAGCGCGAGCAGGAGTTCCCGCCCGACGCCTTTACATCTGATGCCTGCCCCGTATGGCCCTCCACGCTGCGCGCCCTGGCCGTGGACGCCCCGCAAGCCGAAATCGCTACCGCCCCGCCCGGCGCCTTCTATCTGGTGATGACCCACAGCCACGACCTCGACTTCTGCCTGGGCGAAACCATACTGCGGCGCGCCGACATCGGCTGGTTCGGCCTCATCGGTTCGGCCACCAAGCGCGCCCGCTTTCTGCGACGCTGGCGCGAGCGTGGCATTCCCGCGCAGGCGCTGGAACGGCTGGTCTGCCCGGTGGGCATCCCCGGCATTCCCGGCAAGGCGCCGGAAGTGATCGCCGCCTCGGTGGCGGCGCAGTTGCTTCAGGTGGCGGCGCAGGCCCGCTGATCGGGACGCCAGCCTGTGTCCCTCCTCAGTCTTCCAGCAGATCGGCGTTGCGCACCGCGCCCTTGTCGGCGCTGGTGACCAGCTTGGCGTAGGCCTTGAGCGCCTGGCTCACCTTGCGGGCACGCGGCACTTCCGGTTTCCAGCCGCGGGCGTTCTGCTCGGCGCGGCGGCGGGCCAGTTCTTCGTCGCTGACGTCCACGCGCACCACGCGGTTCGGAATGTCGATGACGATGCGGTCGCCCGTGCGCACGAGACCGATGGCGCCGCCCTCGGCCGCTTCGGGTGATACATGGCCGATGGACAGCCCCGCCGTTCCGCCCGAGAAGCGGCCGTCGGTGATGAGGGCGCAGACCTTGCCCAGCCCCTTCGATTTGAGATAGCTCGTCGGGTAGAGCATTTCCTGCATGCCCGGGCCGCCGCGCGGGCCTTCATAACGGATGACGACCACGTCGCCCGGCTTGATCTGGTCGCCCAGAATCGCCTCGACCGCCGCGTCCTGGCTTTCCAACACCACGGCGGGGCCGGAGAAGGACAGAATGCTCTTGTCCACCCCGGCGGTCTTGACGATGCAGCCGCGCTCGGCCAGGTTGCCAAACAGCACGGCCAGCCCGCCGTCGGTGCTGTAGGCGTGCGCGACGTCGCGGATGCAGCCATCGGCGCGGTCGGTGTCCAGCGTGTCATAACGGCAGCTCTGCGAAAACGCTTTCGTGCTGCGCACCCCGGCCGGGCCTGCACGGTAAAAGGTCTGCACCTCCTCGGAAGGCTTGCGCGCAACGTCCCAAGTGTCGAGCGCCGCAGCCAGCGTGGGGGCGTGCACGGTCGGCACGCGGGTGTCGATCAGCTTGGCGCGGTCGAGCTCGCCCAGAATGGCCATCACGCCCCCCGCGCGGTGCACGTCTTCGAGGTGGTAGTGGCTGGACGGCGCCACCTTGCACAGCGTGGGCACCTTGCGCGACAGGCGGTCGATGTCGCCCATGCCGAAATCGACGCCGCCTTCCTGCGCCGCCGCCAGCAGGTGCAGCACGGTGTTGGTCGAACCGCCCATGGCGATGTCCAGCGACATCGCGTTCTCGAATGCCGCCTTGCACGCGATGCGGCGCGGCAGCACGCTGTCGTCGTTGCCCTCGTAATAGCGGCGGGCCAGATCGACGATGGTGCGCCCGGCGCGACGGAACAGTTGCTCGCGGTCGGTATGCGTGGCCACCAGCGAGCCGTTGCCCGGCAGCGACAGGCCCAGGGCTTCGGTGAGACAGTTCATCGAATTCGCGGTGAACATGCCCGAGCACGAGCCACAGGTCGGGCAGGCCGAGCGCTCGATGGACTGCACGTCGTCATCAGACACTTTGTCGTCCGCCGCGGCCACCATGGCGTCGATCAGGTCGAGCGAAATCACCTTGCCGGCCAGCCGCGTTTTGCCGGCCTCCATCGGCCCGCCCGACACGAAAACCACCGGGATATTCAGCCGCAGCGCGGCCATCAGCATGCCGGGGGTGATCTTGTCGCAGTTGGAAATGCACACCAACGCGTCGGCCGTGTGCGCGTTGCACATGTACTCCACGCTGTCGGCAATGATGTCGCGCGAGGGCAGGCTGTAGAGCATGCCGTCATGACCCATGGCGATGCCGTCATCCACCGCGATGGTGTTGAACTCCTTGCCCACCCCGCCCGCGCGCTCGATTTCCTCGATCACCAACTGGCCGAGATCTTTCAGATGCACATGGCCGGGCACGAACTGGGTGAACGAATTGGCAACCGCGATGATGGGTTTGCCGAAATCGCCGTCCTGCATGCCAGTGGCGCGCCACAGCGCGCGGGCGCCGGCCATATTGCGGCCGGAAGTGCTGGTACGGGAACGGTAGGCGGGCATGGGGCGATTCTCCTGCGGGGAAATGTTGAACAAAAAGGCAAATTGTCCCGACCCTCCGCTATATTGAACAATACATTTTCTATGACAGCGCCATACGCCAAACGAATCATGGAACTGCGGCAGCTCCGGTACTTTGTGACCATTGCGGAACAAGGCAGCTTTTCGCGCGCAGCCGAGCGGCTACACATCTCGCAGCCGCCGCTGTCCACCCAAATCAAGGCACTTGAAGACGAAATCGGCGCCCGATTGCTTGAGCGCAGCAACCGCGGAGTGGCGCTCACCGCTGCGGGCGCCGCCTTCTTTGAAGACATCCGCTCCGTCCTCGCCCAACTTGAACACGCGGTCGAGCGGGCGCGCCAGAACGAGCGCGGCGATGCGGGCACGCTCTCTATCGGCTTCGTCTCCATCGCCGACTTCGGCATCCTGCCCCCCACCCTCAAGATCTTTCGCGCGCAGTATCCGCAGGTGGACGTGCAGCTGCACGAACTCACCACCGACGCCCAGATCCGCGAGCTTCGCGCCGCCGAACTCGATCTGAGCATCGGCCTGGCCCCCGTGGACGAACCCGGACTGACCTTCACCCCCTTGCTGCAAGAGCCGCTGATGCTCGCAGCCCCGTCCGTCCACCCCGTTCTGCAAGAAGGCAGCGGCGCCGTCGATCTGCGCGCTCTCGCCAAAGAGCCCTTCATCGTGCCGCCCCGCAACATCGGCCCCGGGCTGTACGACCTCACCCTCAGCCTGTGTCAGGCCGCCGGATTCGCCCCCCGCATCACCCAGCACGCCCGGCAGATGCAAACCGTCATCGGCCTGGTCTCCTGCGGCATGGGCGTGGCCCTCGTGCCCGCCTCGCTGCGCCAGCTAAAACGCCCCGGCGTGCAGTACCGCCCCCTGCTCGGCAAACCCGCCACCATCGAACTCGGCATTCTTCAACCCGCGCAGACTTCCAACCCTCTGCGGGAGAATTTCATCCGGGCGCTACAAGAAGCTGCGCAAGGTCTGGCGCAGGAGTAGACGTTCTTGTGATGTCGAGCGCCCATAATTCCACGATCCGTGCATCACTGAGTCGTGGTGGATCAACTGAATAATGTTCCCTGTTCAAGATCCGCGAGTAAACCCACCTGCGTGGGACCCCAGTCCAGAGCAGCCCGAGTGAGGGCGGCTTCGGCGGGATTGTCCAGACCGACGAATGCGCCGAGCCAGCCGAAGTGACCGCCGCGGCTCTCAGTGGGCAAGGACTGGCAGGGCAGATGGAGGGCGCGAGCGATCGTCTCGGCGATGCCCTTTAGCGCGATGCCTTCCTCGGCCACCCCGTGGTAGGTCGTGCCGGCCTGCCCAGATTCGAGGGCCAGGCGGAACAGCCGGGCCGCATCCTCGACGTGCACTGCGGGCCAGCGATTGGCCCCGTCAACGGGGTAAGCCGACAAATTGCGCTTTCGAGCGATGCGAATCAGCTCCGACACGAAGCCAGCCCGACCATAGCCATGCACGGTGGGTGGCAAGCGAATGATGCTCGTGCGGACACCGCGCTCGGCCCATGTCGCGACGGTCTGTTCGACTTGCGCGCGTCCGAAGCCAGGCGAGCGCGGGTCTGGCGCATCTCTCTCGTTGGCTGGAGCCCGCCAATGTTTACCGGGCGCAGCCAATCCCAGGGTGCCGAAGGCGGTGACCAGTGGTCGTGCGGAGTCACGCAGCGTCTCACCGAGGGCGTCGATGGCCGCGCGGTCTGCCTGTGTGGTGATACGGACAAATCGCGACACGATGCCGGAAGGCCGACCGCCGACAAACAGACCCAAGCGCTGGCGCAACGGGATTTGCGAAAGCGCGTGCATATAGGCCAAGTGGACGACGCCGTCAGTCTTCTCGGCGCCGCTGCGCAGGCTGGTCAAGTCCGTGAGGGTGCCGGCGTGCGGCTCCGCGCCGACGCGCCGCAGTCTCTCCGCCGACTGGGGCGAGCGAGCCAGGCCAATCACGTGATGACCTTCTTTGACCAGTTCCTTGACCAGGGTAGTGCCGATGAAGCCGCTGGCTCCGGTGACAAATACACGCATGTCCGAATCTCCATCAGTAAAGGCGAAAGAGGCGCCCGCAACGCTCAATGCCCGGGATAGTGCCCGGCGGCGATGTCTTGCATCAGCGAGGGATGGCTGGGAGACCAGCCAAGCCTGTCGCGGGTGATCGCATTCGATGCAGGAGCATCCATGCCGAAGAACATGCCGATCCAGTCGAAGTGCGCCCGGGCCTGGTCCATAGGAACGCTTGTCACCGGCACATGGTGGTATTGGCCCAGGGCTTCGGCGATGTCACGTGTGGCAAGTCCTTCTTCGCCGACCGCGTGCCATACCGAGCCGGCTGGCGCCTTGTCGACCGCCAACTGCACCAGCATGGCGGCATCGAGGCGATGCACAGCCGACCATCGGTTCAAACCGTCGCCAAGATAAGCGGAGATGCCGCGCTCGCGGGCGATGCGCGATAGCACCGCGGCGAATCCGTGGTCCCCATCGCCCCCATGCACGGTCGGGGCGAACCGCACGACCATGCTGCGTATACCACGATTGGCGAGATCAAGCGTATAGGTCGCGTTGCGCAGACGGGGGTGAAGCGCCGGATCGGGTCGGTCCAGTTCGGTGGCGGGTCGGCCGGTGGCCAGTCCCAGCGTGCCCGAGGCGATCAGCAAGGGACCGCCTGTTCCTGCCAGCCCGGCGGCGAAGATTTCGATGGCTGCGAAATCTGTCTGCGCAGCGACCTCCATGCGCGAGAAGTCGTGAACGTAGCCCAGATGCACAACACCTTCGACACGCGCCGTGATGCGGCGCAGCCCCTTCAAATCTTCCAGCGAGCCCGCGACAGGATCGGCGCCGAGACTGGAGATGGTCGCCGCCGCGGCGTCAGATCGGGCCAGGCCCAGCACCTCGTGCCCGGCTGACAGAAGTTCGGACACGCTGGCGGAGCCGATCCAGCCAGATGCCCCGGTTACAAGAATGCGCATGGCAGTCCTTTCAGGAGGTGTTGACACTGTATGACATCAGTGTAGGCCTATGATGTCACACAGCGACAACACTTTGAGAAGACCCTGATGGGACGATGGGAACCCGATGCCGTAGGCCGACTGCGCAGAGCCGCATTGGAACTGTTTGAGGAACTTGGGTATGAGCAGACCACGGTGGCGGATATCGCGGGGCGGGCCGGGCTGACCGCCAGAACCTTCTTTCGGTACTTTCCCGACAAGCGTGAAGTCCTATTCCAGGGTGCCGAGGGTTTAGAGCAAACCATGGTTGACGCGCTCAGGCAGACGCCGGAAGGGGCTACCCCCATGAACGCGATTGCCGCTGCGATTGGTGCAGCCGGGGTGTATTTTGGCGATATTCAAACGTTTGCCCGCCGTCGTCGCGACGTCATCGCCATGAACGCCGAATTGCGGGAGCGCGAGTTGACCAAACTCGCCAAACTCTCGTCCTCGCTTGCGGATGCCTTGAGGCAGCGGGGGGTCGATGCCGTTGAAGCGCGATTGGCGGCAGAGACTGGCACGGCCGTGTTTCACCTCGCGTTTGATCTCTGGCTTGCTGTCGACGAGCATCGACGGTTTGACGCAATCGCCACAGATCTACTGCGCCGTCAGGCTCGGTTGGCAGAAAAACTGTTGTCAGATCTGCCTTCGTAGCAGACTGACCTATTCTTTGCTCAGTCTATCCCCAGCCCCAACCACCTCCCTCGTCACATCTAAAACACCCGTATCAGAAAGCAAAACGCCCCGAATAACGGGGCGTTTTGCTGAACCGATGCTTGAGAACGTCAGGCCGCAGCGTCCTCGGCTTCTTTTTTCTTCGGTCTCGGCTCGGGCGGGGTGATGTCGAGTTTGATCTTGTCTTTCTCGGCTGCC
>CALBRU010000239.1 GCA_937927695.1 uncultured Thiomonas sp.
AGATCTACACTCTTTCCCTACACGACGCTCTTCCGATCTCACGGCAAACACCAGGTTCTTGTTGATGACGCGGGGGAAGGGATGCGCCGGATCGAGGCCGATCGGCGTGAGCAGAGGCGAAACTTCGGTCTCGAAATAATGCTGCGCCCAAGCGCGCTGCGCATCGGTCCAGTCGGACAGGCGGTACAGACGGATACCCTGCTTGTCGAGCGCCGGCAGCACGGCCTGTTGCAGCACGCGGTACTGGTCGGCAATCAGGGCGTGGGCGCGTTCGGAAATTTCGGTCAGGGCTTTGCTGACGAGCATGCCGTCAGGCGTGCGTGAAGCCGGGTCGGCCTCCAGCATGTCTTGCAGGGTGGCGACGCGGGTTTCAAAAAACTCGTCCATATTGCTCGACACGATGCTGAGAAAACGCAGCCGTTCGAGCAGGGGATTGGTATCGTCGAGCGCCTGAAACAGCACGCGGCGATTGAATTCGAGGGTGCCCAGCTCACGATTGAGCAGGCGAGGTGCGGTGGCAGGATGGGACATGAATGACTCTGGCGGAGAAGCGACTGGCATTTTGCCAGCGCCGGGAACAAACCGAGCGAGAATGACGGTTTGGCATGAAATCTTGATGACATTTTTCAAAAACCTGTCATCAAACCAACGTTCAATTGCTGCTTATGCCCAATCTGCTCAATCAACACCTTGCCGCCGTCGATCTTGGATCGAATAGTTTCCGCATGCTCATCGGACGAGCGCAAGACAGTGCGGCGGGGGTGCAGGTCTATGCCATCGACTCATTGCGCGAGCCGGTACGTCTGGCAGCGGGGCTGGACGACAAGAAGTATCTGTCGGAAGCCGCGCAGCAGATCGCGTTGCAAACCCTGCAGCGCTTCGGCGAGCGCCTGCGCCAGTTTCACCCGGACCGGGTGCGGGCCGTGGCGACCAACACGGTGCGCGTGGCCAAGAATGCTCCGCAGTTTCTGCAGCGCGCTCAGGCGGCGCTGGGGTTTCCGATCGAGGTCATTGCCGGGCGGGAAGAGGCGCGGCTGGTGTATATCGGTGCGGCGCATTCGGTCTCGGTGGTGCAGGGCAAGCGCCTGGTGGTCGACATCGGCGGGGGCTCGACCGAGTTCATCATTGGCCAGGGCTATGAGCCGGGGATGATGGAGTCGCTCTACATCGGCTGCGTGTCGATGAGCCAGCGCTTCTTTCCGGGCAATCAGGTGGACGAGACCACCATGCGCGCCGCCGAGATTGCGGCGCGCAAGGAAATCCAGATCATCGCCGCCGACTTCAAACGCAATGGATGGAACCATGCGGTGGGTTCCAGCGGCACGGCGCGCGCGCTGGCCGACATGATCGGCAGCAGCGGTTTCAACCCCCCCGATCAGCCGGGCGACATCACCCTGCAAGGGCTGCGCGAACTGCGTCGCACCTTCGTTCGGGCGGGCAATCTCAACAAGCTGCGTATGGAGGGGCTCAAGCCCGATCGCGTGCCGGTGGCGGCCGGCGGGCTGGCCATCATGCTCGGTGTCTTCGAGGAACTGGGCATTCAGCAGATGGAGGTGACCGATGCCGCCTTGCGCCTGGGCGTGCTCTACGACCTGCTCGGACGCGAGCAGTCGCAAGACATGCGCGAAATCACGGCTCTGCAGTTCACCCAGCGCTACGGCGCCGACGCCCAGCAGGCGCAGCGGGTTACGGATCTGGCGCTGCGGCTTTACGCGCAGTTGCGACCCAACGCCACCGAGGCCGATCAGCGCCTACTGCGCTGGGCCGCTCAGTTGCACGAAATCGGCCTGTCGATCTCGCACAGCGCCTATCACAAGCATTCGGCCTACATCGCGGCCAACGCCGACATGCCGGGCTTCTCGCGCGGCGAGCAGGCTGCGCTGGCGCAACTGGTGTTGACTCACACCGGCAAGCTGAAAAAACTCAGCGCCACCGATCTGGAAAACATTGATCTCGACGCCGTCTTGGCGCTGCGTCTGGCGGTCATTCTGGCACGCAACCGCACGGCGGTTGACATCGATGGCCTGCATCTGCGTTATCAGCCAGCCGGCGTGAAGCTCTCGGGCCTGCGGCCGCCGCTCGACATCGTCGCCCCGGAGCCCTGGCTCAAAGGCAATCCGCTGACCGAATACAGCCTGCGGCAAGAGGCCGCCGAGTGGACGCGGCTGAACTGGAACGTCGCGTTACAAAGTCCTTCTTGATTGCGTCATGCCTGCCGCGTAAGGTTTGATCAGGTGCGTGCAAGTGGCGGGACTCAACCTACAAGGAGCACACGATGCAGATCATCCTCACACGGCATGGTGAAGTTGAAGGTATTCATCCCGAGCGTTTTCGTGGGCGTATGGAACTGGAACTCACCGCTCTCGGACGTCAGCAGGCCAAGGCGGTGGCGCAGCGCATCGCTGCCGAGTTTTCCCCGCAGGCGATCTATACCAGCCCGATGGGGCGCTGCCGTGAAACCGGCGCCGACATTGCCGCGGCCTGCGGACTGAGCGCGCAGGTGCTCGAAGGCGTGAACGATCTCGACTACGGCGAGTGGCAATGGAAAACCCACGAGGAAGTGAAGGCAGCGCATCCGCAGGACTACGCCTTGTGGAAAAACGCGCCGCAGTGGGTGCGCTTTCCTGGTGGCGAGTCGCTGCAGGACTTGGCGCTGCGCACGGCCGACGGCCTGCGTGCGCTGATGCAGCGCCATGCCGAGCACACCGTGGTGCTGGTAGGGCACGATAGCGTCAACCGCGCGCTGCTGCTGCAGGCGCTCGATCTGCCGCTTTCCGGCTACTGGCGCATCACGCAAAAGCCTTGCTGCCTCAACCTGTTCAGCGTGGATGCACAAGGCAAGGTTGCGCTGCAACTCGTCAACGACACCACGCATCTGCGAGGCTTGGCATGAAATCTGGCGGCGATCCGCAGTGCCCGTTTTGCCAGGACATGCCCTGGGTGCTGCACAACGAACTGGGCTTTGCGGTGTATGACCGCACGCCTGTCAACCCGGGGCATCTGCTGCTCATTCCCTTTCGCCATGTGGCTGACTGGTTCGACTGCACTCCGCAGGAACATCTGGCGCTGCTCGAACTAGCTGCGCAAGGCCGCGCTCTGCTGCTGCGCGAGCACCGGCCCGATGGTTTCAATCTGGGCGTGAACTGCGGCCGTGCGGCCGGGCAGAGCATTTTCCATGTGCATCTGCATCTCATTCCACGCTACGATGGCGACATGGCCGAACCGCTGGGCGGTGTGCGCGGCGTGATTCCGGCGCGGCAGAAGTATTGAGTTGGCCTCAAGTTTGGCGCGATTGCATTTAGACGCAACCTTGAGCGCTCCAGACATTGACCCTGCGCATTTCATGGCCTAAATTCAAATCAACAAACGGCGATGGAGTTCGCCGTGCAATTGCCTCAATAGGGGTTTCGCCCCAGGCTGATGACTCCTACCCATGTTCCGGTTGACCCGCTGCCCGTGCAGTGGGCGCCGCCTTCAGGGAGGAGTTGCGGATGTTTACATCCCCGTTGATCAGTAATGTCTTGCCGCAGGCGCAAGACGGGGCTTCCGCCCAGCGCCTTCGGTCAGCGCAAAAACAACTCATGCTTCCGCTTTGTTCGCAGCGCCTGTGTCTGCTGGTGCATCGGTTCGTGTTTGCCAACATCTGAAAGGAGTTCCGTATGTCTTCGATCTCATCCTCTCTTCTTGGCCGGGTTGATGAACGTCTGTCTCATCTTCCGCTGTCGTGCAGTGTGGTGCTGCCGGGCGGACAGCGTGTGGGCCCGAGCAATGCGCAAATCGAAATGCGGCTGCGCGACAAGCGGGCGTTATGGCACATCACTACCGGGCAGATCGGCAAACTGGCTGAAGACTATGTCGAGGGGATGGTGGACATTCTGGGCAATCTGCGCGACCTCATGCGCATCGCTCCGGTGCTGCTCGACGACGATCCACGTAACGAGCCCTCGGCCGCCACCGCGCGGATGTGGCACGGCTTGCGCCGCACCCTCTGGGAGCACAGCCACCACAGCCGCGAAAAAGACGCCGCGCAAATCCAGAGCCACTACGACGTGTCCGACGATTTTTATGCGCTGTGGCTCGATCCGCGCCGGGTCTATTCCTGCGCCTACTTCGCCGAGCCGTCGATGACCCTGGCGCAGGCGCAGGAAGCCAAGCTCGATCACATCTGCACCAAGCTCATGCTGAGGCCGGGCGAGCGCTTCATCGACATCGGCGCAGGGTGGGGCGGGCTGCTGCTGTGGGCCGCCGAGCACTACGGGGTGGACGCAACCGGCATCACCCTGTCGAAGAACCAGTACAACCATGTGAACCGGCTGATCGTGGAGAAGGGCTTGCAGGGCCGCGTGCGCATGCTGTTGCAGGACTACCGCGACGTGGACGAATCGCAGCCCTTCGACAAGGTGGCCTCGGTGGGTATGTGCGAGCACGTCGGCCGGCCCAATCTGCCGCTGTATTTCAGCAAAATCCGCCGCCTGCTCAAACCCGGCGGGCTGGTGATGAACCACGGCATCACCGCCGGCGGGGTGGACAACAGCCAGCTCGCCGGGGGCATGGGCGACTTCATCGAGAAATACATCTTCCCCGGCGGTCAACTCGTGCATGTCAGCGTGATGGCCGAGACCATGACGCGCGGCGGCCTGGAGCCGCTGGACCTGGAATGCCTGCGCCCGCATTACGCCAAGACCCTGTGGTACTGGGTGGACGGGCTCGAAGGTCATCTCGACGAAGCCCGTCGGGTGCTGGGCGACAAGGCGGAGAAGACCCTGCGTGCTTACCGGCTGTACCTTGCGGGATCGGCCATGGGCTTTGAGCAGGGGTGGATTTCGCTGTTCCAGATTCTCGGCAGCCGCCCCAATGGCGTGGTGGAAGACCGCATCGACTGCGACCGGGTGCTGCGGGCACGACAGTCCGAATATCCATTCAACCGCAGCTACCAGTATGCGGGCAAGGCAAGCGCAGGCTCGACAGGCGCGCAGAAACTGCAAGTCGCTTCGGTGCCGACCGAAGCGCAGACGGTGTAACCCCGGCGCGGTTTCGCGCCACCGATGTCCACCCTTCAAGGAGAGGCCATGCCTGCTTCAGACCCACTTATTTCTTCGATTCGCGCGCAGGAAATTCTCGATTCCCGCGGCACGCCAACCGTCAAGGCCACGATCACCCTGCAGTCGGGGGTGCGCGCCTCGGCCGCAGTGCCTTCGGGGGCGTCCACCGGCAGCAACGAGGCGGTGGAACTGCGCGACGGTGACCCGAAGCGCTATTTCGGCAAAGGGGTGCGCAAGGTCGTGGCGCATATCGAGGGCGAAATCGCCGCTGCGCTCAAGGGGCGCAATGTGTGCGATCAGGCCGCGATCGACGCGGCGCTCATTGCGCTCGACGGCACGCCCAACAAGGCGCGGCTGGGCGCCAATGCCCTGCTGGCGGTGAGCATGGCCGCCGCCCGCGCCGCCGCGCTGGTGCGCGGTGAGCCGCTGCATCGCACCTTGTGCGAACAGCCGTCCAACCTGTTGCCCATGCCCATGTTCAACGTGCTCAACGGCGGCCTGCACGCCCCGGGCAGCAGTCTGGACTTTCAGGAGTTCATGCTCGTGCCGATGGGCGCGCCGAGTTTCAGCGAAGCCGTGCGCTATGCCGCCGAGACCTATCACGCCATCAAGGAATTGCTGATCGCGCAGGGGCATTCCACCGCCGTGGGCGACGAGGGCGGCTTTGCGCCCAAGCTGATGGGCGGCAATCAGGCCGCTTGCGAGCTGATGGTGCGCGGCATGGAGCGCGCGGGCTACCGGCCCGGAGAAGATCTCGCCATCGCGCTCGATCCGGCCTCGTCCTCGTTCTACAAGCATGGCCGCTACCACCTGAGCCGCAGCGGCAACCAAGTGCTCGACAGTCAGGAGATGATTGATCTGTACCGGAGCTGGCTGAATGTGTTTCCCATCGTGTCCATCGAAGACGGCCATGCCGAGGACGACTGGGCGGGATTCGCCGCGATGACGCGGCAGCTCGGCGCGCAGATCCAGATCGTGGGCGACGACAACTTCGTCACCAACACGCGCATCATCCAGCGCGGCATCGACGAAGGCACGGCCAACGCCTCGCTCATCAAGCTCAATCAGATCGGCACGGTGAGCGAAACCATTGCCGCCGTGCGCCTGTGCCAGAAGGTGGGTTGGGGCGCGGTGATGTCGCACCGCAGCGGCGAGACCGAAGACGCCTTCCTCTCCGACTTCGCCGTAGCGGTGGGTGCGGGCCAGATGAAATCGGGCGCACCGGCGCGCAGCGAGCGGCTGGCCAAGTACAACCGGCTGATGGAGATCGAGGCCGAACTGGGTGATCGGGCCGAGTTCGTCAACCCCTACCGTTGAGGTCTGGCATGACGGCTGCGCTGGAGTTTCACAGCATCGTCCATCCCACGCCTGAGCAGGAGGCCGCGCAGTCTCGTCCTGATCTGCGTGATGTGTTCCATGACCTGTTCTTGGAAGCGATTTTCATGGGGGCTTACGGCAGCTTTGCCCCGCGCGAAAAACCGTCGCTCTATGTGGTCCATCAGGCGGATGACGAAGCGCCGTATCGCGCCGAGGTGCTGGCTTTGCTGCAGGCGCTGTTCGGCACGCCCCTGCATGACCTGAGCGTGGTGCAGTACCGACAGGCCGCGTTGCGCGACTTGCAGCAGCCGTCGCTGCTCAAGGGCATGCGGGCATTTCAGCGCAGCATGCAAGAGTTGCGCGCCGCGCTGCGGCGCGCAGAAAAAGCGGATTACGCCGCTGAAGGGCAGCGCTGGTTTGTGGACGCCGCCT
>CALBRU010000240.1 GCA_937927695.1 uncultured Thiomonas sp.
GGCCCGGCGCTTTCGCCTGCGCTCACCGCTGATGCCGCGGGCGATCTCACGCTGGTGTGGGAACAGGCCAAGTCGGCGCGGGGCGGTCCGGTGCGCTACGCCATACTCGCCGCCCGGCGTGATGCTGGCGCGGATGCCGCCTCGGCTCGCTGGTCGCCGCCGCAGCAGATCGACGCCCCCGCACTGCGCAGCGCAGGCAACCCGGTGCTGGTGACCGATGCAGCGGGCAATGTGCGTTGCGCCTGGTATCAAGACGGGCCTGAGGGTATGCAGGTGCAGACCGCGCGCTACAACCCGGCCGAGCAGCGCTGGGAGGCGCCGCAGACCTTGTCCGACCCGAGCGCTACGGTACAGGCCAGCTTTCCCGCGCTGGCCGTCAATGCGGTGGGGAGCACCATGGCCGTGTGGCAGCAGTTCAACGGCTGGCGCACCCTGGCCGTCGCCAGCTGGCTGCCGTAAGGTCGGTTCAGGCCGTGTCGGTGCAGCGACCGAACAGCCAGAAACAACGCCATTGGCGCATCGTCGCCTTCACCCAGTAGTCGATCTGGCCGGTCTGGTTTTCCATCAGTGCATTGAAGTGGCTCTGGTAGTTGTCTTCCGGCAACTCTAGATACGCCTCGGTTTCGCCGCCCTCGTTATGCACTTTCATGCCCGCACGGCGCGCGATTTTGAGCATCGCGGCATTGCTGCTTAGACACTGCATGTAAAGCACTCGCAGCCCGCGGTTGCGTGCGTCCACCGCCGCGCGTGCAAACAACCGCGTGCCGATGCCCAGCCCGCGGCCTTTTGGCAGCACCGAGACGCCAAACTCGGCCCGCTCCGTCTGCCCGGGCTCGATGGCGATATGCGCCACCGCCAGCAACTCCAGCTTGCGGTTGAACACGCCAAAAATCTCGTCCGATTCGAAACGGATGGAATCGACGTAAAGACGCACGCGCTCGTCGCTCGCGGCGTAGCCAAAGCGCAGATAGCGATCATCCGGCCCAAGCGCCAGAAAATGCCGCAGCAACTGCTCGCGATGTTCCGGCCCGATCGGGCGAATCGGGATGATCGGCGCGGACAGACGCCGAGCGCGAGGCGGGACGGTCGACGCGCTGCCTGTGGCTTGCAAGGGAGCGGTCTCGGGAGGCTGAGTCATATTGAATGAATAGAAGCAATATTGCTGCAATGCAGCATAGATAGCATAGAGTTTAGGCGCTGCTCCTGCAAACACAAGGAATAGGGACATAGCCGCGCCCTTGCCGCCACAACACGCCTGAAAATCAAGCACTTGCCAGTGACAAACCCGCTCACCTGTCTATAATCACGTGTTTGGCTTCGAGCGGGGGCCAGAAAACCCATGCCGGCGGGCGCGGGGCAGAGCGTCTCAACTTTGAAGAAACATCTCGACATTGAGGCCCGCTGCCGCACATCACTGGTGGGCTCATCCATATCTCGCTCAAACATCGTTCATAGGAACAACCATGAAAACCTTCAGCGCCAAACCGGCCGAAGTCGTGCATGAGTGGTTCGTGATTGACGCAGAGAACAAGGTTCTCGGTCGGGTCGCCAGCGAAGTGGCCCTCCGTCTGCGTGGCAAACACAAACCCATCTACACCCCGCACGTCGATACCGGTGACTTCATCATTGTCGTCAACACGTCCAAGATTCGCGTGACCGGCAACAAAGCCAACGACAAGACCTACTACCGTCACACCGGCTATCCCGGCGGCATCTACGCCACCAAGTTCAAGGATATGCAGGCGCGTCACCCCGGCCGTGCGCTGGAACTGGCAGTCAAGGGCATGCTGCCCAAAGGCCCGCTCGGTTACGCCATGATCAAGAAGCTCAAGGTCTATGGGGGTGCAGAGCATCCGCACAGCGCCCAGCAGCCCAAGACTCTCGACATCTAAGGACACGCGATGATCGGAAACTGGAATTACGGCACAGGCCGTCGCAAGAGCTCCGTGGCCCGCGTCTTCATCAAGAAGGGCAGCGGCAAGATCACGGTCAACGGGAAAGACGTCGAGCAGTATTTCGGCCGTCAGACCTCCATCATGATCGTCAAGCAACCCCTCGTTCTCACCGAGAACGTCGAGAGCTTCGACATCAAGATCAACGTCCACGGCGGCGGCGAAACCGGCCAGGCCGGTGCGGTGCGCCACGGCATCACCCGCGCGCTGATCGACTACGAGGCCACCCTCAAACCCGCACTCTCCAAGGCAGGCTTCGTCACCCGCGACGCCCGCGAAGTGGAACGGAAAAAAGTGGGCCTGCGCGGCGCCCGTCGCGCCAAGCAGTTCTCCAAGCGCTGATACTCTTTCGCGCTTTGCTGCAAACAAAAAACCCGCCTTGTGCGGGTTTTTTGTTTGCGCTTTTGTTTGGGAAACACTGAAAAATTCCTCCCCCGCTCGCGGGGGAGGTTAGGAGGGGGAGAT
>CALBRU010000241.1 GCA_937927695.1 uncultured Thiomonas sp.
AAGATTCTGCGAATGCGAGCGCATCGGCTTCTGCCCTGCAGACCAGCGGGGCGCTCGAAGCGGCAATGGCGGCAGCGCAAAGCGGCAAAACCTTGCCGCAGGACGACCGCAAGACCGCGTCGAAGGATGCCAGCCCAGCAGCAGCACCTGGTCCTGTGCTCGCCGCCATGCTGCAGGCGCCTGTTGTTACCTCGCCTGTTGTTACCTCGGATGCCGCGCCCATTGCCACTCCGACGGCTGAGGCCAAAGACGTCAAAACTCTGCCGACCTCCACCCTGCTGGCCGGACTGCAGAACGACCCGCTGACAGACCGGCAGGCGAACTTCGGGCGCGCGGGAGCGCCAGCGGGCGGCACAACCAAGGGCGCCGAGAGCCTGCCCGCATGGATGCAGAATCTGGCGGGCAACGCTGCCGACGCCGCTCAGCCCAGCCGATTCGCGGCACTGCATCAGTCCATCACCACGGCTTCAGACCTTTCGGCCCTGCAGACCGCACCGTCGAACCATGCCGACTCAACCCCGTCGTCGGCTTCACCAACCCAGATCGGGCAGGCTTTGACCGTGGGCATGCCGCAGGCCAACCCGGCCTCGCAGGCGGTCTGGGCGGCTACGGTGCCCGCCCATATGGGTTCGCCCGACTGGGGGCAGGCGATGAATCAGCAGGTCTTGCTGGCGGCACAGGGGCAGCAGCAATTCGCCACGCTGCATCTCAATCCGCCGCAACTCGGACCGCTCGAAGTCCATCTGCAGATGCACGATGGCCAGATTCAGGCTCAGTTTGTCTCCGCGCATGCCGTGGTGCGGCAGGCGGTCGAGGCGGCGCTGCCGCAACTGCGCGATGTGTTTGCCGGGGCTGGGCTGTCGCTCGGCCAGACTTCCGTCGGCACCCAAGGCGGGCAGGGCGATCACCAGCAGGCGCGCTCACAACGCGGCGCGTCGGGATCGAACGCGATTGCCGATATCGCCGCAGGCGGCGTGCCGGGCGCTTCTGCCGCGCAGGTCTTGCGCTGGCAGCAGGGACTGGTGAACACCTATGTGTGAGAGCCTGGGAGTCTTTCCTGCTGCAGCCGGTTTGCTGCAGGCAGCGGCGTCCCTTCAAAAACCCCGCCCTTGTGTCGTTAAACCCTGCAGTGAAAACGCATTGATCGTCCTTCACGCGCAAAGGGTGCGCAGCGTGCGCGCCCCAATCAGCACATCAGGAGTGGGGTATGGCGGAACAAGAGGCCAAGGCCAAGGAAAAGGGCGGTGGCAAGACCAAGTTGATCATCATCATTCTGGTGGCGGTGATCGTGCTGATGGCCGGGGGCGGCGCCGCGGCATTTTTTCTGATGAAGCCCAAGGCGGCGCCCACCGCGGCCGAACTGGCTGCGAAGGCTGCGGCCGAGAAGGCGAAGAACATGCGTTTCATCAGCATGGAGCCGTTTGTCACCAATCTGCAGAGTACCGACGGCACGGTGCATTACCTGCAGGTCAAAATCGATCTCAAGACTTACGATCCTTCGGTTGAAGGCAAGGTCAAGCTCATGACGCCCGAACTCCGCAACAACATTCTGCGCATCCTCGCGGCCCAGTCGATCGACAAGGTCGATTCGGTGGAAGGGCGCGATCACCTGCGCGAAGACATCCTGCATTCGGTGAACAAGGTGCTCGAAGGCGCGCCTGCGGTGGCCGCTGCAGGTGGGGAACATGGCGGCGGGGGCGGCGCGGCTGCCGCTGCGCATGGGCATGACGGGGCGCCGATTGACGGCGTGTTTTTCACCGCTTTCGTGGTGCAGTGAAATGAAACAGCACCGACGCTCGATTGACTCGCTGCTCCCCGAGGGCAGTGCCCTCTTCCTTGTAACGTCTGTGCGGAACTGACATGGTTCAAGACGTCCTCTCCCAAGACGAAGTCGACGCGCTGTTCGGCGGCATTTCGGGCGAAGAGCCGGTGGCCGAACCGGAGGCGGCGGATGAAGGGGGCGTTCGTCCTTACGACCTGGCCAGCCAGGACCGCATCGTGCGCGGGCGTATGCCCACGCTGGAAGTCATCAACGAGCGCTTCGCCCGGCTTTGGCGGGTGAGTCTGTTCAACTTTCTGCGGCGCGCCTCTGAAATCTCGGTGTCGTCGGTGAAGCTGACCAAGTACAACGAGTTCATTCGCGGCCTGGTTGTGCCCAGCAATCTCAATCTGGTGCAGATGAAACCTTTGCGCGGAACTGCGCTGTTCATCTTCGACCCGCGGCTGATTTTCAGTGTGATCGACAACTTTTTCGGTGGAGATGGCCGCTTTCACGCCCGTATCGAGGGCCGCGACTTCACCCCGCTGGAGCAGCGCATCATCAAGCGCATGCTCGACATGGTGTTCAAGGAATACAAAACCGCCTGGGCGCCCGTGTTGCCGCTGGAGCCCGAGCTCACGCGCTCCGAAGTCAATCCGCAGTTCGTCAACATCGCCACCCCGACCGAGGTGGTCATAGTCTCCACCTTCGATGTCGAGATCGAGGGCGGCGGCGGCAGCCTGCATGTGTGCATTCCCTACAGCATGGTCGAGCCCATCCGCGACCAGCTCACCACCGGCATGACCACCGACCGCAGCGAGGTCGATCACCGCTGGGTCAAGGCCTTGCAGACTGAAATGCGCGAGGCCGAAGTGGAAATGCGCGTCGAACTGCTGCAGCGGCAAATTCTGGTGCGCGAACTGCTGAATCTGCGGGTCGGCGATGTCCTGCCGGTGGACATGCCCGAAACCGTGATTGCCCGCGTGGACGGTATTCCCGTGCTGCTGGGCGAGTATGGCCGGCACGAAGACAAAATGGCGCTCAAGATTCGCCAGCAGCTTTTCCCGGAGGTGCCCGAGAAGGCGCAACTCCTGGCGCACGGCGCGCACTGATTCCGATCCCTTTTTCCGCAGGACATTCCATGGCAGAAGACATCCCCACCGACACCGCAGCCGCCGACGATCTGGCGGATTGGGGCGAAGCCATGGCGGAGCAGGGCGTTGCCGCCGTGCCTGCAGCCGCTGCGGCAGAGCCGCCCAAGGTTCAACCCGCGCCCTTCGCCGAACTTCGTGCCGACCAGGGCGGCGGCGCGCCCAACAATCAGCTCGATCTGGTGATGGACATCCCCGTCACGCTTTCGGTGGAGCTGGGCCGCACCAAAATCCAGATTCGCGAACTGCTGCAACTGGCGCAAGGCTCAGTGGTCGATCTCGACCGGCTCGCTGGCGAACCGATGGATGTGCTGGTCAACGG
>CALBRU010000242.1 GCA_937927695.1 uncultured Thiomonas sp.
TGCCCACCACCATCGCGCGCACGTCGGTGTCGCCATGGCGCACCTGCATGGTGAGGTACGTGACGTTGGCGGCTTGCGCGATGCCCGGCAGGGCAAGCAGGTCGCGGTAGACGTCGTCGTAGAGGCTGGACGATTCGGCGTAGGGGCCCAGTGTGTCCTTTTGCACAACCCAAAGGTCGGCACCACTGTTGTCGAGCAGCGCCTTGCCGTCATCGACCATGCCGCGGTAGACACCGGCCATGATCAGTGTCACGCCGATCAACAGGCCGAGGCCGATGCCGGTGAACACGAACTTGCCCCAGGCATGCAGAATGTCGCGGCCGGCCAGACTGATCATGGCGATACTCCGGGGATGTGGTCCACGATGCTGATGTGGCTGCGCGCGCTGAGTGTGCGCTGGCTGTAGACCACCACGCGTTCGCCGGTTTTCAGACCGTCGACCTGGACGTGCCCGTCGAGATCGCTGCCCAGCACCTTGACCGGGGTGAATTCCAGCTTGTCGCCTGCGACGCGCCACACGCCGAGCCTGTCGTGCACGCGCTGCAGGCTGGCGTTGGGCACGGTCGGGCGCGCAGGCAGGGCAGGTAGCACGACCGTGACCTCGGCCAGCTCACCGATCGGCGGGAGCGGCTGCGGCAAGGGGTCGAACACGATCTGGGCCAGGGTCTCCTCGGTCACCGCGTCGGCCACGGGATCGACCCGCAGCACCCGCCCGACCAGAGTCTGGTTCGAGCGCGAACGCAGCACGATGCGCGCCGGCAGACCGGCGGCCAGGCCGGTGGCCGTGAGCTGGTCGAAGCGGGTGTCGATCCACAGGCTGTCGGGCGCGATCAGTTCGACCACCGGGGCGCCGGCGACGACCGTCGATCCGGGGTCGGCGTCGCGCGCGGTGACCAGGCCGGCAGTGGGCGAAACCAGCTTGAGGTTGCTGCGCTGGGCCTGCAGCGCGGCGAGGTCGGCGCGGGCGCGCTCGACTGCATCGTGCGCCGCCTGCAGCGCGGCTTCGGCCGACTGCAGTTCCTGCTCGCGGGTGGCGAGCAGTTCCTCGGTGGTGCCGTGCGCGGCAAGCAACTGCGCATAGCGTGTCGCCTGCGTCCGGGCGAAATCGCGCTGGGCCTGCGCCTGGCGCGACTGCGCCTGGGTGCTCAGCAAGGCCGCCCGTTGCGAGCGGATGCGCTCGTCCAGATCCACCGGGTCCATTTCGCCGAGCACCTGACCGGCACGCACCATGTCGCCGACATGTACGTCAAGACTTTTGACCCGTCCGGCGACGGTCGGGCCGACCAGAGTGGTATACCGGGCCTGTACCGTGCCGATGCCGAACAGCGCCGGATGGATCGCATGGCTTTCAACCGTGGTCACGGTGACGGGCACCGCCGCAAGCGGACCGGTGCGCAGCGCCACATAGCCCAGTAGCAAAACGAGAGGAATCAGCACCGCCAGCAATAGCAGGGTGCGGCGATTGAGGGCGGAAAAATTCATTTTGTGCTCCCGATACAGCGGCGATAAAGCGCAAACGCACCGGGCGCCGCGCTGCGTATGTGTTGCGGCTCGCCAGACAGCAGGGTCTGCATCACCAGGCCCTGGATGGCCCCGACGAACATGGCGGCGGCCGCGTCTGCCTCTATGTCCTGGCTCAATTCGCCGCGCTGTTGTCCTTTGACGATGAGTTGGCGTACGCGCTTGCCATAGGCGGCCAGCAGCGTGCGGGCCGCGCGTTTTGCCGCCGTGTCCTCGGCGCGCTGGAGTTCACCGAACAACATGCGCGGCACGCCCGGGTGCTCGGCCACGAAGGCGGTATGCGTGAGGAATACCGCTTCCAGCGCATCGAGCGCGCTGTCGTGGCTGGCGATGGCGCGATCAACCCGGGCCATCAGCCGCGTGGCGACCCATTGCATCACCGCTTCCCAGATGGCGTCCTTGGTGGGAAAGTGGCGGAACAGCGCGCCCTGCGTCAGCCCCATGTGCTGGGCGATGGCGCTGGTGGTGATGTCGCTCGGATTACGTTGCGCGGCCAGTTCGATGACGGATTCGACCGTGGCCTCGCGGCGTTCTTCGGCAGGCAGATGCGGGGGACGAGTATTCAATTTGAGCGCAGATTTAAAGTAAGTGAGTGAATACTAACATCATGCATCGCAGAAAAAACACACCAAGGTCGATGCTGATGACGCCCGGTGTGCTTTGTCGGGGAGGGCGACGCGGGTCAGACCCGGCCGGTCTCTTTCGGGCTGTTGATGATGGCGTCAAACTCCGCTTGCGTGATGTACTGCGGCGTGTAGCTGACGCCTGCCGCGGTCAACTGCGAGACGAAGGAGCGCAGATGATTGCGTGATCCCTTCATCAGTTCGTTGAACACCAGGGCGATGTCGGCGTTGTCGGTGGCGGCGATGCGCGTCTGCAGGTCCTGAATATCCAGGTCTTCGATCGTCGCTCCCACGGTGAGCGCGGCGATCAGCGAAGTCTGGCCTTGCGCCATCAGGGCGTTGAACAACTCCTGCACGTGCGGATCCTGGAACACGCCGGTTGCCGTTGCGGCCGCAGGATCGGGCAGGTTGTAGCGCGTCAGCAGCAGGGCCACGGCGTCCATGTGCTGCTGCTCGCTGGCGGCAATATTGCTAAACACCTTCTGTCCCCATTGCGTGTAGAGCAGTTGATAGACGTCCCGCGCGAGTTTTTCTTCTTCGCGCATGAACACCAGTGCACTGGCTTCGGTGGCCGAGAGATCCGACGGGGGGAGGGCGTCGAGCTGCGTGCTGAGAGCGGCGATGGAAGTGGCGGATGTCGCGTCGGTGCTCGCTGGTGTTGCTGCGACGGTGGAATCGCCACCGCCGCAGCCGGTGAGAGCCAGCACCGCAGCGCCGAGGGTGGTGTTGAGAAAAGTTCGGCGTTGCATGTTTGGGTTCTCCGAGGGTTAGTTCGTCGTGGTGACAGGGGCGGCAGGGGCCGGTTGCAGCGACGGATCCTGGATGCGCTGCCGGTCACGCTGCTGCAGCTTCTGGCCCTGACCAGCGCCCTGTGCCGTGCCGCTGTTCTGATTCATGTTGCGATGCTGGTACTGGTGTTGCTGCATCTGGCCGGTTCCGGCGCCTGCTGCGGCTCCGGCACCCATGCGACCGCTCATACTGCCACCCATACCGCCACCACCCATGCCAGCGGCAAAGACGGAACCTGCAGCCCCCATGGCCACGGCAGCGGCCAGAAGACGAAGAGAAGTACGTTGTTTCATGATGAACTCCTTGAAGTTGAAAAACGTGAATCAGCGTCGACCACGCCCACTGCCTTGTCCGCCCGCATGAGCCCCGCCACCGGCTCCGGCGCCACCACCCGCAGCAGCGCCAGCCGCTGCAGGTCTTGCGGGAGAGCCGACGGCCAGCCCGGCCATGGCTGCCGCACGCTCCATGCGGCGTTCATAGCCCGTGCCGAAAGGGGCCTCGTTCCCATGCGGTGCTTGCAGGGCCGACAAACCCGTAGGTGCTCCGGCAACCGGGCTGTGCAGCGATTTGCCCGCCTGGACTGCCGCGCCGGCTTCGGCCTGCCGCGCCTGATCAGCGGCGACCTGGCGTGTGGCATCGAACAAGGCGCCCGCGCTCAGAGGCTTCTGCTGCGCTTGAGCCGTCGCCAAACCCGCAAGGCTCAGACCGAGACAGACGGTCAGGCGGAGGCAAGAATGAGCGAAAGCGTGCATGGCGGTACGGACAAAGCAGTGGTTGTGGTCGATGGGTGACATGTTTCGATGGCGAGGTTGCGCCTGGATGTCTTGCACGAGGCGTTGTATTCCCCTGCGTATCACTTTGTTTCACTCCATGTCGGCCGACGCCGCCAGCCCCTTGGAAGTCCTAGACTTCGGGCCATGAATTCACCTGCTCCCAGTCAGCGCATTCTGGTGGTCGATGACGACCCGGAATTGCGCGCCATGCTGCGTGATTACCTCACCGGTAATGGCTTTGTGGTCGATCTGGCTGCTCATGGCGACGCCATGCGCGCCTGTCTGGCGCAGCAAATGCCGCACGCAGTCATCCTCGACCTGATGCTGCCTGGAGAGGACGGGCTGGCGCTGGCGCGTGAACTGCGGCGCAGCAGTGATCTGCCCATCCTTATGCTTTCCGCACGCGGCGAAGAGATTGACCGGGTGATCGGGCTGGAGGTCGGGGCCGATGACTATCTGCCCAAACCTTTCAGCCCCCGCGAGTTGCTGGCTCGTCTGCGCGCCTTGTTGCGCCGGGCGCAGCCGATCTCTGCGGGGGATTTGCCGCCCGCGTCCAAACCGGCAGAACAGGCGGTGCGGTTCGGCCCCTTCTTGCTCGATGCCGCAGCATTTCGCTTGTTGCGTGACGGGCAGGATGTGGGATTGAGCGTGGCCGAATTCACTTTGTTGCAGGCCTTGGCCGCGCATCCCAACCGCGTGCTCAGCCGCGATCAACTCATCGACTGGCTCAAAGGCTATGAGCGCGATGCCTTCGATCGCAGCATCGACGTGCGCGTCGCTCGCCTGCGTCGCAAGATCGAAGATGATCCGGCCCATCCGGTTTACGTTCGCACCATCCGGGGTCGGGGGTACCTGTTCAATCCGTCAGGTGTAGGCACCTGACCCCACTTCAGGCGACCCGACCGTTCATGCAGCCCACTGCAAGCCTGAGCGAAACCGGACAGCGCAGGCGCACGCTGCGGCAGCAGACGTTGCGGGCCATGCTGGTACTGGTGTTGGCCTTGGAGCTGGCATTTGCCGGGGTCGCGCTGCTGTTCGTGCTCAAGCCCATGGCGCAGCGCTCGGCAGACGATCTCGCGGGTCTCATGGTGCTGTCCGCGCAAACCTGGGCAGAGCTGCCCCCGCAAACCCGACCGGCGTTTCAGCAAGAGCTGCACAACCGCTATCGCCTCAGCCTGCTACCCGGCATGCAGCCTCCTGCCGACGACGGCGTGACGCACGGGCTTTACATCGGCTTTGTTGAACAGTCGCTGCAGCAACGCATCGGGCATGCGGTGTATTTCCGTCGGCAGACCGACGCGCAGGGCCACATCTGGCTCTGGACCAGCATTCCCGCAGGCGGGCGCGACATCGGCGTGGGGTTCGATACCCGTCGCATTCAGACGCAACCCATCCGAGCCCTGTTGATCGGTCTCGCCCTGACCTTGCCGCTGTCGTTTCTGCTGGCCTTGTGGTGGGCGCGGCGCATTTCGCGGCCGCTGGTGTCCATGGAGCAGGCCGCCGCCGGGCTGGCGCGCGGCGACACTCCGCAGCGTTTGCCGCAGTCGGGGCCGCGTGAAATCGCCAACCTTGCGGCACATTTCAATCAAATGGCCGAACGTATCGACGCCTTGCTGCAGGCGCGCACGACGTTGCTTGTCGGCGTATCGCACGATCTGCGCTCGCCTCTGGCGCGCATCCGTCTGGCGCTGGAACTGCAACGCATGGCGCCCACCCCCGAACGGCTCGACCAGATCGAGCGCGATGTTCTGGCGATGGACCGGCTGATCGGCGAGGTGCTTCAACTCGCTCGCGGTCTGCGAGCGCAAGCCGCAGAAGACCTCGTCTTGAAGCCCTGGTTGCAAGAACGACTGCAGATGCACGATGAATGGGCGACATCACGCGGCGCAACCCTCGGCGTGCAATGTCCGGACGATCTGCACGCGTGGGTGGATGCCGCAGCCTTGCAGCGCGTGGTGGACAATTTTCTGACCAACGCGGTGCACTACGCCGCAGGCCCCATCACCTTGCAGGCGGGGCCGGGCAGTTCACCCGGCCGGGTGCGTATTGCCGTGCTTGACCGCGGCCCCGGTATTCCCGCCGATCAGCTCGACGCGGTATTTGCGCCCTTCACCCGGCTCGATTCCGCCCGCACGCCGGGGCACGGCTCCGGCCTGGGTCTGGCCATCGCAAGGCAATTGGCGCAGCAGCACGGCTGGGAGGTTGGGCTGCAGCAGCGTGACGGCGGGGGGCTGATCGCCTGGGTGGAGGCGCCGGTGTCGTCCATTCATTCAGTCTGAAGGGGGTTTGGCGGTGCGTTTGCGACGCCGAACCCGCCACAGCGTCCAGATGACCAGCGCGATCGCAATGCCACCGTAGATGTAGAGCAGAAGATCGACATGGGCGGCGAACCAGTTGGAGTTCATGAAGTCAGTTTCCTGTCGCGGCAAGGATGAGCCAGGGCATTCACCCTATCATGCCGCTCATCGACGCAGCCATTTTCCGAACTTCGCATTCTCTACTTCCATGTCTTTGCGTGCGCTCAATCTACCAACGCTGCTCACTTGGGCGCGCGTGGCGGCCATTCCGTTGGTCGTCGGGGTGTATTTCCTGCCAACCGACTGGATGACCCTGCCCGAGCGCAACCTCATCGCGACCATTCTGTTCATTCTCAGCGCCATCACCGACTGGCTCGACGGCTATCTGGCGCGCAAATGGAACCAGACCTCCGCATTCGGCGCCTTTCTCGACCCGGTGGCCGACAAGCTGATGGTCTCTGCGGCCCTGCTCATCCTGCTGCAGCTCGGGCGCGTCGATGCCCTGGTGACCCTCATCATCATTGGCCGTGAAATCGCCATCTCCGCGCTGCGCGAATGGATGGCGCAGATTGGTCAGTCGCGTCGGGTGGCGGTGAGCTATGTCGGCAAGGTCAAGACGGCCGTGCAGATGGTGGCCATCCCCTTTTTGCTATACGGCGGAACCCTATTCGGCGTGGTGGACACGGTGCTGATTGGCCAGTGGCTGATCTGGGCGGCGGCAGTGCTCACACTTTGGTCCATGCTGTATTACTTCCGCATTGCTCTGGCGGGGATGAAATTGACGTGAGTGCCGCACAGGTTGGCACACCTGCCGTGCTGCGTCGTGTCATGCCCTGGGTGTTCGTACTGATCTGGAGCACCGGCTTCATCGTTGCCCGCTATGGCATGCCCTACGCCCCGCCGCTGAAATTTCTCAGCCTGCGCTATGCCTTTTCGCTTTTGGTGCTGTTGCCGCTGGCCGTATGGTTGCGCACGGCATGGCCGTGCGGCGGCAAACAATGGCTGCATCTCGCCGTGGTGGGCGCCTTGTTGCAGGCGGGCTATCTGGGCGGGGTGTGGGCGGCGGTCAAGCAGGGCATTCCGGCCGGAACGGTGGCTTTGATCGTGGGCCTGCAGCCCTTGCTCACGGCGGTGCTGGTCTCGGCCGGAGGCCAGCGCATTCATGCTCGCCAATGGCTGGGCCTGCTGCTGGGCTTTGGCGGATTGGCGCTGGTGGTCCTGCATAAGTTCGATGGTGGACAACTGAGCGCCCACAACCTGCTGCTGTCACTGCTCGCACTGTGCAGCATCACCGCCGGAACGCTGTGGCAAAAGCGTTTTGTCCAACCGACCTCGGTCTGGGGCGCATTGAGCATTCAACTCCTGGCGGCCATGATCATCACTGCGCCGTTTGCTCTGCTGGAGACGGAGCCCGTGGTGTGGAACGGGCAGCTCATCGGAGCCCTGGCCTGGTCGGTGCTGGCGCTGACGGTCGGGGCAGGGGCGCTGCTTTATCTGCTCATTCAGCGGGGCGCGGCGGTGCAGGTGACTAGTCTGATCTACTGGGTGCCGCCCGTCACCGCCTTGATGGGCTGGGCCTTGTTCCATGAAACGCTCGGCCCGACGACCTGGGTCGGCATGGCGCTGGTAGCGGCCGGCGTCATCGCCGTGACCCGTAGGCCGACGACGGTGTTGATTCAGCGTTGAACCAACTTTCAGGAGATCCCATGAATGCAAGCCCATCGGCTTCGCCTCTGCGCATCGCTGTTTTGGCCGGAGACGGCATCGGGCAAGAAGTTATGCCCGAAGGCCTGCGGGTACTTGACGCGGCGGCCCGCCGTTTTGGCATTACCCTGCAACTCGATCATTTCGACTTTGCCTCATGCGACTATTACCTGCGACACGGTGAGATGCTGCCCGCGAACTGGAAAGAGCAGATCGGCGACCATGACGCGATTTTTTTTGGCGCCGTCGGCTGGCCGCAGACCGTGCCCGATCACGTCTCACTGTGGGGATCGTTGCTGCAATTCCGGCGTGAGTTCGATCAGTATGTCAATCTGCGTCCGGCAAAGTTGATGCCCGGCGTGCATGCGCCGCTGATCAAGCGAGGCGGCAGCGCCTACGCGCCGGGCGAGATCGACATGCTGATCGTGCGCGAAAACACCGAGGGCGAATACTCCAGCATCGGCGGGCGCATGTTCGCCGGCACCGAGCGCGAAGTGGTCATCCAGGAAACGGTGATGAGCCGCATCGGCGTGGACCGCGTGTTGCGCTACGCCTTCGAACTGGCACGCAGCCGACCGCGCAAACACCTCACCTCCGCCACCAAATCCAACGGCATTTCCATCACCATGCCCTACTGGGACGAGCGGGTGCAGGCGATGTCTGTCGACTATCCCGATGTGATGCGCGATCAGTTTCACATCGACATTCTCACCGCGCATTTCGTACAACGTCCTCACACGTTTGATGTGGTGGTGGCGAGCAATCTGTTCGGCGACATCCTCTCTGATCTCGGACCCGCGTGCTGTGGCACCATCGGCATTGCGCCTTCGGCCAACCTCAATCCGGAGCGGCGCTTTCCCTCATTGTTCGAACCGGTGCATGGTTCGGCCCCAGACATCGCAGGGAAAGGCATTGCCAATCCCATCGCCCAAATCTGGAGCTCGGCGTTGATGCTTGACTTTCTGGGCCACCGCGATGCGCACGACGCCATATTGCGGGCCATAGAAACCGTGCTCGCGCCTGAGAGCGGCGCACCGCGCACCCCCGATCTCGGCGGAACCGCGACCACGGCCGATCTGGGCCGGGCGGTGGCCGAATGCATTTGACTCATGGCTAGAATACGCGGTCTTGCGCAGGCAACACGACCGATGACACGCCGCATTGACACGAGCGCATTGACACGGTTAATTGCCCCCGGCTCTAATCGCCCGATCACCGCCGCGCCTATGCAGGGCGCGGGCTTTGCGTTTTATCCAGACCGATCCAGACTGAAGAGGGACACAAGTGAACAAGGCAGAACTGATTGAACACATGGCCAACAACGCCGATCTCAACAAGGCTCAAGCAGGCCGTGCGCTTGACGCGCTGATCGATGCCGTGCGCCGCACCTTGAAAAAGGGCGACAGCGTGTCGCTGATCGGCTTTGGCACCTTCGCCGTGACCAAGCGCGCTGCGCGCACCGGCCGCAACCCCCGTACCGGCGCCGCCATCAAGATCAAGGCCGCCAAGATTCCGAAGTTCCGTCCGGGTAAGGGTCTCAAAGACGCCATCAAGTAATTTGTTCTAGTGGCAGTGCGGTGCAATCCATGCGCGGCATCTGCCACCTCAGGCGATACCGGGTGCTTAGCTCAGTTGGTAGAGCGGCGCCCTTACAAGGCGTAGGTCGGGGGTTCGAACCCCTCAGCACCCACCAATAAAAACCCGGTAAATCAAGCGCTTACAGAGCAATCCCGACCTAAACGGTCGGGTTTTTTTGTCTGTGGGGGACGTATTCCCCCACAATTCCCCCGCACAGCACCGGCTACAGGAAAAAATCTTTTTTATCGCCAATAAGCAATCGATAGCCTTGACCTTAAATGCTTACATAAAACAGGTTTATTCGTCGTACTATGCTGGCTCTTGGGTCGCGTCCCACCGCGTGGTGTACCTTGCTCACCGATGACTTCAGCGGCTATAAGGCGCTGTATGCCCAAGGCCGCATTGTGGAGGCGGGTTTCTAGGCGCATGTGCGCAGAAAGTTCTTCGAGGCGCACAAGCTGGCGGGCAGCGCCATCGCGCAGGAGGCACTCGAGCGCATCAAAGCCTTGTATGGCATCGAGCAGACCCTTCGGGCGCATCCCCCTGATGTGCGCACCGCGCTGCGCCAAGAGCGCAGCCGACCCATTCTGGATGCCTTGCATCCTTGGCTGATCGGGCAACGCCAGTTGCTGGCCAAGGCCGACGCCACGGCGCGGGCCATCGACTATGCGCTGAGCCGTTGGAGAGCGTTGTGCGTGTTTGCCACCGATGGGCGCGTGCCGATCGATAACAACGCGGTGGAAAACGCCATTCGACCTCTCGCCCTGGGCCGCAAGAATTGGCTCTTCGTGGGCTCACCCCAGGCCGGCGGCCGAGCCGCCGTGCTCATGACGCTGATCGAATCGGCCAAGCTCTGCGAGGTCGACCCCTGGGCTTATCTCAAGGACGTGCTGACGAAGCTGCCCACCTGGCCCAATAGCCGCTTGGGCGAATTGCTGCCGCACAACTGGGCGAAAACCAATCCCCCTGCACTCAGCACCTGACCTTCACTTCAGGTGTCAACAGGGGTTCGCTGCACGCTTACAGCCGACAAGCCGATGGCGACGTTCAAGCAACGAGTCAGGCAACTGACCCGGCGCTCGGGCGGGCGCAGCATGGCGGAGGTCATCGACAGGCTCAAACCGTATCTGCTGGGCTGGAAAGCCTACTTTGGGCTGGCGCAAACACCGGGAATCTGGCGCAAGCTCGACGAATGGCTGCGCCACCGACTGCGGGCGACCCAACTCAAGCACTGGAGGCGGGGTAGCACGATCTACCGGGAACTGATCAACCTCGGAGCGACCGCGCATGTGGCAAAGCGTGCGGCGGGAAACTCCCGCTGCTGGTGGAGAAACAGCAATGGCGACATCAAACGGGTGCTGACCATCGCCTATTTCGACAAACTCGGCCTGCCCCGTCTCTCATGACCTCAACTTCTCGAACCGCCCGGTGCGGACCCGCACGCCGGGTGGTGTGGGAGGGGCTCGGTCAGGTATCCTGACCGCCCCTATCCCGATTTCTGCGGTTGCCATGATGTCTGGCCCTTTGCTCAGGACGAGCTCGGCGAAGGCTTGGGCGGCGGGGCTGAGTCGTTTGCCGTCGCGTTGCACCAGAAACCACTGGCGCTTGAGCGGAAAACCTTCGACGTCGAGGACGCTCAACTGGCCAGAAGTCAATTCCGCCTGCACCGTGTGCAGCGAGACTAATCCCACGCCCAGACCGGCTTCGACGGCGTGTTTAATCGCCTCGTTCTTGTTCATTTCCATGGTCGGCTTGAACGGCAACTGTCGTTCTCGGATGAGGTTCTCCAGGGCGCCGCGGGTACCTGATGCGGGCTCCCGCACGACCAGGGGCTCTTCGAGCAGGCGCTGCAGGGAGATTGCGCGTTTTCTGGCGAGCGGGTGGTCGGGGGCGGCGATGATGACCAGCGGGTTGTCCATGAAGGGTTGCGCGCTGAGTTGATACCCCTCGGGCGGCGTGCCCATCAGCGCGAGATCGCTGACGTTCTCGGTTAAGTGACGCAGCAGGGTTTCGCGGTTGACGACATTCAGGCTGACCTCGACGTCTGGAAACTGTCGTCGAAACAGCGCCATAAGGCGAGCGGCAAATACGCTGGCCGTGCTGGCGACAGACACCGTCAGCACGCCGCCTCTGAGCCCTTTGAGGTTGGACAAAGACTGTTCGAGGTCGTTTAGTTCGCGGGTGACGATTCCGGCGCTGCGCAGGGCGACGTTGCCGGCTTCGGTGAGCCGGATTTTCTTGCCCGCATGCTCGAACAGGGGCATATCGAGCAAATTCTCCAATTGTTTGATTTGCATCGAAACAGCAGGCTGGGTGAGATGTAGCTTTTCGCTGGCGCGCGAAAAACTGCCGCAGTCCGCTACAGCTTGGAGAATTTCGAGTTGCCGGAAGGTGATTCTGATCATCAGTGAAAAATTCTCTAACTGCAAAAAAGTCTTAGTTTACCTTATGAACTAAGCGATCCTATAGTTGATTTTTTTCAATCCACCCGGCCGACTAAGGCCAACGCACAGAGGAACGACATGGCTCACGATCAATCCAGCCGCTACGCCAATCTTGATCTCAAGGAATCGGATCTGATCGCCGGTGGCAAGCACATCCTTGTTGCCTACAAAATGAAGCCCAAAGCGGGCTATGACTATCTGGCGACTGCGGCGCACTTTGCGGCCGAATCGTCCACCGGCACCAATGTGGAAGTCAGCACGACGGACGATTTCACCAAGGGGGTCGATGCGCTGGTGTATTACATCGATGAAGCCACGGAAGACACGCGCATCGCCTATCCGATCGAGTTGTTCGATCGCAACGTCACCGACGGCCGCTTCATGATCGTGTCCTTCCTCACGCTGGTGATCGGCAACAACCAGGGCATGGGCGATATCGAGTACGCCAAGATGATCGACTTCT